>NZ_VOYQ01000028.1:0-42474 GCF_013420195.1 Acinetobacter sp. YH01024 | reverse complement strand
TTATACGTAATTTAAGGGTTTTCATGTACTTATATTAACAATCAAAACTCAAGGAAAATAGTCCTTAGTTAAATCAAACGACACTTCATGTCGTGTCGCTTATATCTCTGACCTGAAGGACAGAGTTTTACGCTCCATTTGATAAAAATTGACAGTTCACAGAAAAAAGCTCAGTCTAATTTACAAAATCATTCGAATACTTCATAACTCTGTGAACACGCGACTCTCTTGGTTTCAACAGTTTCAATCCAGTGCAATCATTATGTATTGCTTGCAAATTTGTATTGTTTTGAGTGGCACCACGCTCGGATTATATTTTCTCGGTTTTCATAGTTTTATTGTGCCCGTCACCTTAGGTGCGATTGCTACCGCGCTCACCGACTTTGATGACCGACTCAGCATCCGACTGCGTAATTTGCTCTATGTCTGCGTACTCTTCTTTAGTGTCAGTAGTATTTTAGATTTTCTCTATCCTTATAAGCTGCTGTTTATCTTGTATCTTTCACTGTCCAGTGCAGGATTTATTTTATTAGGAGCTTTGGGGCAACGCTATGCCACGATTTCTTTTGGCACGATTTTACTATCGATCTACACCATGTTCGGCTTGGGCGAATATGACATCTGGTATTTTCAACCCAGTTGCTTTGTTCTAGGGGCCTTATGGTATGGCTTCACCTCAATTCTTTTTTACCTGATTAAACCCACCCTACCCGTACAGGACAATCTCTCGCGTTGTTTTTTACAAATCGCCGAAGTACTGAATGCAAAAGCACGCTTATTTGACCCAGATAATGTCAACAATGTGGAACATTTACTGTATGAATTATCACTCAAAAACAGTGATGTCATCCCGAGTTTAAACACCACCAAAGCTTCTTTACTCACCCGTTTAAAAGCCTCAAGAGCCAATAAAAACACCATCTACTGGCTGAATTTATATTTCTTGGCACAAGATATTCACGAACAGGCCAATGCGAATTATTTACACTATGAACAAATTCATCAAAATTTTAGCCGTACCGATTTAATTTTCCGTTTTCAAAAAAATATTCGATTACAGGCGCAGGCTTGCCAACAGTTGGCCTACTGTATATTGCATCGGCAGCCCTATCAGCCTGATCCCATTACTGCGCAAGCACTGGCACATTTGCATGCCTCTTTGCAGGAGTGGATGACCAACAATCCGCAAAATATAGAAGTAAAAAACCTACAGCTGATCTTGAGTAATTTGGACAGTGTACAAGAACGCTTTTCGCATGTTCAGGATTTAGATCATTCACAGCAACAGGCCTATCAGCAGCATATTGATAACCTCAATTTACTTGATGACGATATTCATGGGTGGCATGATTTATGGCTCAAACTGAAACAGCATTTGAGTCCCGAATCTGCCTTATTTCGCCATGCCGTTCGCATCGCTTTTGTCTTTGCGATGGGCTATGCCATTTCGCTATTGCCCTTTGCTAAAAATGGCTACTGGATATTATTGACCAGTTTATTTGTCTGTCAGATGCGTTATTTTGCGACCAAAAGTCGTTTAAAAATGCGGACATTGGGAACCATATTAGGGGTCTTACTTGGCATTCCTATTTTGTATTTTGTGCCGAGTGTCGAAGGTCAATTGCTACTGACGATTATTTTTGGCGTGTGCTTTTTCTATCTGAGTGCCAAAAAATATGCCATGGCGACCCTCATGGCAACCTTAATGGTCTTGCTGATTTTTAATTTGAAAGGCGCAGGTTATGCGGTCATTTTACCGCGTATCGTTGATACCCTACTCGGCTGTTTTATTGCATGGTTTGCGGTGAATGTGATCTGGCCAGATTGGGACTTTCGCAATATTTCCAAGACCATTCAAAAAAGCTCTGCTGCGACCCTGCATTATTTTGATGCCGTGGTTGAGCAATATCTCCATGGGAAAACCAATAGCATTGATTATCGGCGTGCCCGTCGTTCAGCCCATAATGCTCAAACTGAACTATCGAGCATGATTTCAAGTTTAAGTACCGAGCCTGAACCCGACCAAACTTTGATTCAACATGCTTTTCGCTATTTGGTCTATAGCCATAGTCAGCTCAGTTATATTTCGGCATTGGGGAGCCACCGTGAACAGGTACAAGACCAACAAGTCCTTGAACTGCTGCAATGGTGTCAAAGCACCTTAGACGAGGTCTTAATTCAGCAAAAACCGCTCAACCCTGAGAAAATTCAGCAAAAACTTTTCGAAATTCAAACATTCAGCACTGAAGAAATGCGGTCTAATCACCTGCAACTGGTGCTCAAGCAGATCAGTTTATTATTAGAAACATTAGCCGAACTGATTCAGCTTCGAACACAGCTGATTCAGGCAGAAATAAAATAGAATCATTTGAGACTCATGATGAAAATGCTTAGTTTAGATTTTAGACGCCTCATATTACCTATGATTGTGGCGACCTCATGTTTAGCTGCGTCTTCTGTTTTTGCAGCACCGACAGCACAAGATTTAAAGCGTATTCTGGAATGTCAGGCCGATTACGACACCTACCATGACACTTTACTCGACTATGAAAAGGTTCTAGGGCAATTGGGTTGGAAACGCCATGATGACCCACATCAACCGTTTATTTATATCTATAAAAATAAGCAGGCTGTAGAGTTTTTTGGCATGCCGACCCAAGAAATTGGCCTGTCTTCCAATGCAGTATTCGCAATCTATCGCCAAGCCGATGTGAAAAAACTTGCCCAAAAGTATGGCATTGAGCAGCATCCAATGTTTGCCAATATGCCGTTTTTCCGTGGTGAAAAAATCCTACGCACGGAAGCTGAAACGGATGATCTGCATGCCATCAATCACAAACTAAGCCTGTCTGAAATGACCGGAAAAAGCCCGATGATTTTACTCGGCTGTAACTATGAATTTGATCAGGGTTCGATTGAAGACGCCTTAGCGGATCTAGAAGATTAATCCGAGCAGATAACTCAGAATTAACTTAAAAAACATTTACTTAGATTCAATATGCGAATCAATTATTTCAACATGAACGCTTCGTTCCTGCTGTGCTTTCAGGTACACTCAAGACTGAAATCACTTTGAATTTAGACTTCGCATGAATATCAAGACCTTACGCTTTGTGGGCCTACTCGAAGGCATCTCCTTTTTATTATTGTTGTTCATTGCTATGCCAATGAAGTACCTGATGGATAATCCAATATTGGTCAAATACGTCGGTATGGGACATGGCGTCTTGTTTATTGCCTTCTTGGTGGTACTATTTGTGGTCTGTGAAAAGCAAAAATGGTCGCTTAGCGTATTTCTAATGGGCCTGATTGCATCGATTTTGCCTTTTGGCCCGTTCATTTTCGATCGCAAATTAAAAAATGCAGAACAACCCGCAGCATCAAATTAAGACGGTATACAGCAAATAAAAAAGCCCAATGTTGTTCTACACAGCATTGGGCTTTTTCTATGATGGCATGAACTCGAATTTAAAATTCACCCGACAATTGACGTTGTCGCATAATATCTCGCACCACCAAACGTGGTAGGCTGAACCACAAGATAATGAGGGTAAATCCTGCCAAACTATAGGCCCAAAGGCCAAAGTTTTCATACAGTACACGTACGATTTCAATCACGGCAAAGAACGTCAGCATCATGATCACAGACACTGCCGCAGCCACTGTGCCCTTCGACATTTCAGACGACATTAAGGCAAAACGATAGAGCACAGAAAAGCTAATCCCTTCACCAAAACTGACCAAACTCATACCAAGAATGAGCAATGTCAGAAAATAACTTTCAGTCATCGTCCCAATCACCACAAGGCTCGTCCCGAGTAACATCAACGGTAGCCCGATCATCGCAGACTGACCTAGAGGCAATTTGTCGATGATTTTAATCAGGACAATATTGCCGATGATCAGCCCGCCCAAAACAGGAAACTGTGCCATGCCGTATTGCATACTACTCAGTCCAAGCTGCTCCACCAATATGACCGGAGATAGCGCAATCCACAGCATCAGTGGCATTGCCACCATCGGTAGACCCAGTGTCAGCGCCAAAAAGCGTTTGTTTTTTAACACCTGTTTAAAGTCATCAATGATATAGCCCACCGGTTGCTTTGGAATGCTGATGTGCTGAGTCGGCATCTTGGCTTTTAAACCAAACCAACTCAGAAAAGATAGAAATGCGATTCCAATAAAGCCCCAATGCCATGACACGTGATCAATCATAAAGGCACCGAGGACGGGACCGATCAGTGGCGCCAGTAGTGAAATATTCGCCATGATCGCCATGACTTTGATGGCATCACGCTCTTCAAAAGTTTCCTGAACAGCAGCATAGCCCACGGCAGAAATGACCGACAAACCAAAACCTTGTAAAAAACGCAACGTTAAAAAGCTTTCGATATTATGCGTGAGCAATATCGCTAGACAGCATAAGCTAAAGAATGCCACACCACCCAACAGGACTTTTTTACGGCCTAATCGGTCTGACAATGGCCCTAATATCGCAGCGACACAAGCACCTCCCAATAAGTAAAATGACATCGACGAGGGTGCCCATGCACTACTCACACCAAACTCTTGGGTAATCGCAAGCATGGCGGGTTGCACTAAGTCGTTTCCGATATAGACAGAAAATTCAAATAAAACCAGTGCCAAGGGAAACATTAAGGTGGCACGACTTAATTTTGTGGTTTGTACGTTTTGCATTGTTATCTACATATCAAATGTGTGCTGTCGAGCTTGAAATGACAAATAGGGAGAGACACTTCAGCCCAATGACGAGCACTGTAATATTAATTTTAAAAATGAATTTGCGGCGTATCCGCCATATGTGCGTCGTATTCACAAGACGCTAGATAGAGATAAAATGAACTTCAACGAACCGATCTGTCGGTTTGAGTCCGACTATTTTAACAGTGTTTGCTGGCGTTGTATTGGTCTTTTTATCTAGCCACTTTTATGGCTTTTCATTGTCTGCTTTTTGGATAAAGCGACCTTGTTTTAGGTCCTCATAGGCTTGCATGACTTCTGCAAAATGATTCATCACAAAATAACCTCGCCCATAGATGGGTTCATTTAAAGGCTGCGCCGATAAATACAACATGTGGCTATCTTCAACTGCCGTCAATTCGACATTTTCACCTTGGCTCGACATAACTGCCATATGCTGTGCATTTAATAGTTCATCCGTTTCATTAAATTTCAGTTTGCCTGAGCGTAAATACACAAGCGTGGTATCCCTTCCTGTGCAGGTAGTGTGATACTTTGATTGGCACTGACAAAGACATCAAATACTTGCATGGGTGTATGTGTCTCTGCGGGGCCGTGGGCCGTTAAATATTGCCCTGCAATGATCCGTATATAACCGGCATCTTGGGCTAAATTGACCTTTGGAATACTGGCTTTGGTTAAGCTCTGATAGCGTGCAGGATTCATTTTATCTTTAGCAGGTAAATTGACCCACAATTGCAATATTTCAAATGCTCCGCCCCGCTGTGCAAAGGCTTGGCTAAAAACTTCTTCGTGTTGTATGCCTGAAGCAGCAGTCATCCACTGTACATCTCCCTCACCAATGACACCACCGCCGCCAGTCGTATCATGATGTTCAAGTTCACCTTTAAACACCAAGGTGACGGTTTCAAAGCCTCGATGTGGGTGTTCCAGCACACCTTTTTTCAGTTGGGTTGGTTTCAGCACCCCAGGCCCTAAATGGTCGAGTAATAAAAATGGCGAAACAGTATTGCCCAATTCATAATGGGAAAAAACTGAAGTCACTGGAGCAAAGTCACCGACAGGTGTGCCTGAATCATTGACGTGAATAAAAGCGAGGGTTTTCATCATACAATTGAAATCTGATCATGATTTGAATTCGGTTCAATATTATTAAAAACTATACGAACTCACGAGAAAATTTTTAGGATTGAATATTCTATGTTTAGGATGAAAATTAAGATACGCGGAAACTCATCCGCAACTGTCCGAGTCAGGACACATTCAATATGTAAAGTTTCTGCGACCTACACAATTGAAGATGGTATTTGACGAGTTTTGCGGATGAAAGATGGTTTTGCTACTTTTGCCGAAACAAAAGTAGATACGAGCTCCAATCATCGAATTTAAAATGAAAGGACCCCGTCATGCTGAATATTTAATAAGAAATTTAGACCTTAACTTTTTATAATTTAAGGACACTTCGCCGATTGGAAAGTCTTGGTATTTTTACCACGTTGGCACTGATATTCCTTTTGTGTATTTACACGCTGCCAGTCACCATCCACCAATCTAAAACTATAAATAGTACGAATTGATTTCACCGAATCATCCATCAAACCTGTTTCAGTCACTTTCACCTGTCCCGCATTTGGCGACTCAACACGGTTAAAGTACTGACGAATTTCCACAGTCGACAACTCTTTACGCAAATCAGGACGTTCTTTTAATACCTGATCGAGTGGTGTAGCAGAAGAACCGACTTTAGACACAATTTTCTGCGTTGTCGCACAACCCGCCAACATCCCCACACACAATGCAGACACAGCAATTAAACGATACATAGAACCAACTCAAATTTATTATTCAGACCTATCATGCCGAACATTTGTCCAAAACACTATTTAAGCAATGTAAAAGAAGTACCCCATTCCAAAAATCAATGTGTGGTCTCTCATCCATACGCGGCTAAAAAGGCGTGCTATAGCCAAAAAAAACGCATCCGAAGATGCGTTTTCAATCGTCTTTAAAAAATTAAAGATCGAACAATTTACCTGGGTTCATAATTGCATTTGGATCGAATACTTTTTTCAATGCTTTCATATATTCGATTTCTTCTGCTGAACGTGTGTAATCGAGGTAAGGCTTCTTAGTCATACCCACGCCATGTTCTGCAGAAATTGAACCGTCATATTTTTTCACGGTTTCAAATACGTATTTGTTTACCACTTGGCATTTTGTAAAGAATTCATCTTTACTTAAATCCGCAGGTTTCAAAATATTTAAGTGCAAGTTACCGTCACCAATATGACCGAACCAGCAAATTTCAAAGTTTGGGTAGTTCGCTTCCACAATTGCATCAATTTCTTTAATAAATGCAGGCACATGTGTAATCAGAACAGAGATGTCATTTTTGTATGGAGTGAACGGTGCGATTGACTCTGAAATGTCTTCACGTAAACGCCATAAGCTGTGTACTTGGTCTAAGCTTTGGCTCATCACGCCATCCAGTACCCAACCTTGTTCCATGCAATGTTCAAAGATTTCCATTGCCGCATCCATGATTGGTTCAAATGGTGCTTCAAACTCAAGTAATACATAGAATGGACATGGTGTTTCAAACGGACGTTGTACATGGCCATTGTCCAATACTTTTTGCATTGCAAGCTCACCAAAGAACTCAAATGCAGTCAGGTCGATTTTCTTTTGGAAGGCATGTAGAACAGGCATAATCGCATCAAAATCAGGCACACCGAGAACCAACACTTGTAAGTCATGGGGTTGACGTTCAAGTTTGATTTCAGCTTCAGTCACTAAACCTAGCGTACCTTCACCACCAATAAATAAGTGTTGAAGCGCATAACCCGTCGCATTTTTGATCATGCCTTTGTTCAAGCGCAGGATGTCACCTTTACCAGTAACCACAGTCATGCCCAACACCCAGTTACGAGTCATGCCGTATTTAATCACTTTAATACCACCCGCATTGGTACCAATGTTGCCGCCAATTTGAGATGAACCTGAAGATGCAAAATCAACTGGATAGTACATGCCTTGTTCTTCAGCATAGTTCTGAAGTTGTTCAGTCACTACACCTGCTTGTACGCGAACCATACGGTCAGCTGGAAAGAATTCCAAGATTTGATTCATCTTGTCCATGCTCACCACGATTTCACCGTTAGCAGCCACAGCACCTGCTGATAAACCTGTACGACCGCCACTTGGGGTAATCGCGACATTAAATTGGTTTGCCAGCTTAACAATTTGTTGAACTTGCTCTGTGCTTGAAGGGAAAACGACGACCGACGGGTTTGGATCGAAGTGCTTAGTATGGTCACGACCCCAATTTTGGAGACTATCCGCATCTGTTTTAATACGGCTTTCGCCAACAATAGCGGTCAATTGGGTCAATAACTCTGGGGTTAAAGCGACTGGAGCATTCATCGTTTTCAGACCTTGCAAGAAGTAAACAAGTTTTTTTAAAGGTCCAGACTTCATTCAGTCAAAACTGCGGTAACGCATATTTCAAGGGAAAAAGCCTGAAACAGAGCGCATCAAAATGTCAGGGAATTGGTCATGATGATTTTGAGCGGCACCATTATAAGCTATAACTGGGCTTTTTTTGACAAAACCCAAAGAAAAACGTGATTTCAAAATGTCACGAGGAATATGACCAAGTTAATTAGACCAAATCTAAAAAATATTGACTCATCATTCGCCAAAATAGCCATGACGTCGGTCATAAAGGAAATGTATATCAGGCGACTTCCTATGCTATTATATGCGCACTAAATTTGGCCTTTGTAGCGGAGCCGTAATGAGCCAACATCTTTCTTTACCTAAAGATAAAATTCGTTTCTTGTTGTTAGAAGGCGTTCACCAAAACGCAATCGACACTCTAAATGCTGCTGGATACACCAACATTGACTACCGTAAAACTGCGCTTGAGGGTGAAGCGTTGAAAGAAGCGGTTAAAGATGCTCACTTCATTGGTATTCGTTCACGTACTCAATTAACTGAAGAAGTTTTTGAAGCGGCGAACAAACTGATTGCTGTGGGTTGTTTCTGTATCGGTACAAACCAAGTGAACTTAAATGCTGCAATGATTCGCGGTATTCCTGTATTTAACGCACCATACTCAAATACTCGTTCAGTTGCTGAACTAGTACTTGCTGAAGCGATTCTATTACTTCGTGGTGTTCCTGCAAAATCTGCTTCAACTCACCGTGGTGGTTGGAACAAGTCTGCAGTCGGTTCATTTGAAACTCGTGGTAAAACTTTAGGTATTGTTGGTTACGGTTCGATTGGCTCGCAACTTTCTGTACTTGCTGAAAGTTTAGGTATGCACGTAATTTATTACGATGCAGTGACTAAGCTTCCGATGGGTAATGCACGTCAAGTCGGTTCTATGGGTGAACTTCTTGCCAATGCAGACGTCGTATCTCTACACGTTCCAGACGTTCCATCAACTCGCAACTTCTTCGGCAAAGACCAATTTGCTCAAATGAAAGAAGGCGCAATCTTCCTCAATGCTGCACGTGGTACATGTGTCATCATTGAAGATCTTGCTGATGCAATCAAATCTGGTCATATTGCTGGTGCGGCTGTAGACGTATTCCCTAAAGAACCAAAAGCAAACGGTGAAGAATTCGTTTCTCCACTTCGTGGCTTAGACAACGTGATTTTGACTCCTCACGTGGGTGGTTCAACAATGGAAGCGCAAGCGAACATCGGTCTTGAAGTTGCTGAAAAATTCGTTGCTTACTCTGATAAAGGTATGACTTTATCTGCAGTGAACTTCCCAGAAATCGCGTTACCGTTGACTGAAGGTAAACACCGTTTACTTCACATCCACAAAAACGTGCCGGGCGTTCTTTCAAAAATCAACAACTTGTTTGCTGAACACGGTATCAACATCTCTGGTCAGTCTTTAATGACTAAAGGTGATGTGGGTTATCTTGTGATGGACGTTGACGCAACTGCTTCTAAAGAAGCATTGGATACACTTCACGAAGTTGAAGGTACGATCCGAGTTCGCGTATTGTTCTAATCACCTTAGACACTGAAGCCACAGCCTTCGGGCTGTGGTTTTTTTATTGTAATAAACTTTTAAAATCTGGCTAGTGCCACTCTCCCGCTCTTCGAGTCATCGAAACAAATTTAGTTTATGCCAAATTTTAAAGTTGCACCGGCTGTCCAAGCACCGCTGATCTTGCTTATTGCCATGATCAGCATGCAAAGCAGCGGTTCATTTGCCAAATATCTTTTCGGTCAATTTCCCATACTGACCGTTTCGGCCATGCGTTTAATGCTAGGCGCTTTGATTTTGGCGATTATTTTTAAAGTTTGGCAGATCAATTTTAAACAAGTGAAATGGTCGTCGATCCTCAGCTATGGCTGTGCCTTAGCAGGGATGAATGTATTATTTTACTTGTCGATTGATCGTCTCCCGCTCGGCATTGCCGTCTCTTTTGAATTTATTGGCCCGCTCAGTGTCGCACTATTTGCTGCACGCCGAAAATTTGACTTTATTTGGGTCGGACTGGCTATTTTAGGCCTTATCCTACTTTTTCCTTTTGACCAAGCTGCACAACGACTTGATCCTGTTGGCATTGCCTTCGCTCTTGGCGCAGGTGCCTGCTGGGCACTCTATATCGTGGCAGGTCAGAAACCCTCTGGCGTTTCAGGCAACCATACGGTTTGTTTAGGTATGTTTGTCGGCATGTGTATGCTCATGCCGATTGCATTATTTGCAGGGATTCCTGCACATGCCTTTGAACCGATGAGCCTCCTCTATTTTCTTGCTTTAGCCACTTTGGCCAGCGCCATCCCCTTTAGCTTAGAAATGATTGCACTCCGCAATTTAACGGCGCTCAGTTTCGGAACGCTTATGAGCCTAGAACCTGCAATTGCAGCACTCTCTGGTTTTGTCTTTTTAAATGAACAATTACTTTGGACCCAGTGGTTAGCCCTTGCTGTCATTATCTGTGCCTCGATTGGGTGTACCTATACCACGCAAAAAGCCAAAGCCATTTAAATTCAAAATATGTTCCCATGACAATGGATGAACTACATGAATCTCAGACTCAATTTTTTGAATTCAAATTGAATCATGACGTGCTCAGTCCTGCTCTTACATCAGCCGAGCCATAGAATTTTAAATTCAAAATCCATCATGATTTGATCAAATGTTAAAATTCACTCAATTGTCAGCATTACCCGCTATACTGTACTGATTCAAAAATAGGGCTTAACACCGCCCAACAACTGTGTGCCACATGCCAAATTCACAACTTCTTGCTGTTGTTTTCATGGTGCTCTCCATGATCTCCTATCAGATCAGTGCTTCCTTTGCCAAACAACTGTTTTTGGTACTAGACCCACTGAGCGTGACCATTTTAAGGCTGTGTTTTGCCTCGATTATTATTTGTTTGATGTTTCGCTCTTGGCACATTTTAAAACGACTTTCATTTTTAAAATGGCGTGATTTACTCTGCTATAGCGCAGCCCTGTGCCTCATGAATGTCTTATTCTATATGTCACTGGGCAAACTCCCTCAAGGCATTGCCGTTGGACTGGAGTTTATTGGGCCGCTAGGTTTGGCGCTGCTGTCGATAAAAAATCGTAGCGACTATATCTGGGTGTTTTTGGCGATCTTAGGGATTGCGTTGATGGTGCCTTGGGGACAGGCTCAAAGCGGCAATTTCTCACTGATTGGTGCAGCTTGTGCATTGGCTGCCGGACTCTGTTGGGCCTTTTATATTTATTTCGGGCAAAAAGTGGTACACCAAAATATTGGCATGCATGCACTGACCATTGCCATTAGTTTATCGGCATTGACCTTATTACCTATCGGCCTCTATAACAACGCAGCAGCTTTAATGGACACACAATATTGGCCTAAAGCACTGTTGATTGCCATTTTAGCCACAGCGATTCCCTATGCCCTAGACCTCAAAGCCTTAAAGATTCTAAGCAAGCTAAGCTATGGCACATTGTCGAGTATCTCACCTGCTTTGGCAGCTATTACGGGTATGGTTTTATTGGGAGAACGTATCGGCATGTGGCAATGGATCGCACTGCTGTGTATTATGCTCGCCTCAGTCGGGGTGACGATGCGTTCCTCTAAATCGGAAACAGCCAACTAAATTTTTAAAGGCAAAATAGTTAAATAAAAATGGCGGGATTGCCGCCATTTTTCAACACCTTGTCTAAGAACTCCTACATCTAAGCTTTTAAATACAAGGCTTTTAAATACAAGGTTCGAAAAAGTCTAGCTTCTATAAAGGACTTAACCAGTCAGGCTGTCTTTATCTGCTTTTTTATATTTTTTATACTCGGCTAAGTATTGTTTAGCCAAAGCTTCTTTTTGCTTATCATCCAATATTTTACCGGCTTGTTGAAAGAAACCGTGTTCCTCTTCCTGTAAATGATGATGCACAGTTTCTGAAAGTTTTTTGGCAATGGCCAGCCAGCCCGGATTGCTAAATTCAGTCTCAGTCAACTGCTCTAAAAGTTCGTCCATTTCATGATGTTCAGCCAAGGCATGACGGGTAATATTCAGCCCCGAATCGGTCATCATTAAAGGAATATAAAAATATCGGTCTTCCCCGACAGCATGCGCGAATAATTCATTTTTAAGTCGGTCAAACAAATCCCGACGTTCTGGACTATCACCAGAAGTTTGTACTAATTGTTCTGCAAGCGCTCTTTGTTGTTCATGACTTTGACGTAAAGCTTCAAAAATATTCATTCTGATGATGCCCTCTGATGCTTAGCGATAGCTGAGTATTTTTTTAATTCAGCAAAATAAAGTGCTTCATTTTTATACTAAACATATCCGCATCAGAATACAGCGCAGCTCTGTTAAGTTTTGTTTTAAGCTTGTCCCGTAAAGGTTTGATACCCTAGCCGTACAATCAAAATACTCACCAAAATCAAAAATAGAATTCGAATAAAGCCACTGCCGTATTTAATCGCCGCACGTACACCAACGATCGAGCCTAATATATTCGCCACAGCCATCATTAAGCCTATAGCAAATAACACATGGCCTGTGGGCGCAAAAAAACTCAATGCAGCCAAATTGGTGGTTAAGTTAGCCACTTTAGACAAAGCAGAGGCATGTAAAAAGTCGGCTTGTAGATAACGAATAAAAAAGAAGATAAAGAAACTGCCCGTGCCTGGCCCAAAGATGCCGTCATAAAAGCCAATCACCAAACTACCAAGAGCGGCAAGACCGAGAATTTTAGGGGTCAGTTCTTGGCGTACATGCACCTGACCAAATTGTTTTTTGGCAAAGGTATAGATCGCAATCACGATCAACATGACCAAAACAAAAGGCCGTAAGACTTCTTTTGGAATCATCGATACACAAGCTGCGCCCACAAAGGAGGCAACGAATGCACAACTTGCAATGACCGCAAGTAATTTCCAACGTAGTTTAACTTGGCGTAAAAAGGAATAGGACGCTGAAGCCGTACCAAAGATCGAAGACAACTTATTGGTGCCAAACACCGTCGCCGGAGATAAGTGCGGCATGGCATTCATAATGGCTGGAATTTGAATTAATCCTCCGCCCCCCACTGCTGCATCAATTGCACCGGCAAAAAATGCAAAAAATAAGAGGCTTAAAATAATTTCAATGTCCATAAGAACTCTTCAATGCTGTATCAGCTACTCTAGATTTAACACACGCTTAGGCACCAAACGTTTACGGTCTGTAATTTCAGCCAGCCCTAAACAACGCTCACCTTCAAATACCAAGACCTGCGCTTCTGCCTCATGTTCAATATTACTTTCCATGCCACGACTGAAATATTCTGCACGCCCTTCTGGCGCTTGCACTTTGCAGAAATGATCGACGGGTGAATACACCGGCAGCAATAATGCTTCACGCTCCGCTTCGGTCAAGCTTTCCAAATATTCAATGGTGTAAGTTGGATTGAGGTCAAAATGCCCTGTTTGCGTACGGTGTAGATAGGTCAAATGTCCAAAAGTACCCAATGCTTTGGCAATATCTTCGCCTAAAACACGAATATATGTGCCTTTGGAACAGGTGATGTCGAGTGTAATACTATTCTCATTAAATGATAATAACTCGATGGCATAAATCGAAATTGGACGTGCTTCACGCTCTATTTCTATGCCTTTACGCGCCAACTCGTACAGCGGGCGACCTTCTTTTTTCAGCGCAGAATACATCGGTGGAATTTGTTGAATATCCCCTACAAATTGCGCCAAGACATTTTGAATATTTTCTTCAGTCAATGTTGGAACAGCTTGCTCTAATAGTATTTCACCTTCCACATCACCCGTCGTGGTACTGTGTCCTAAAAAGACCGTGGTTTTATAACGTTTAGTCGAATCCAATAAAAAATGCGAAAACTTTGTTGCTTCACCTAAGCAAATCGGCAATAAACCTGAGGCTAATGGATCTAGCGCACCTGTATGTCCTGCTTTTTGTGCTCGATACAACCAACGCACTTTTTGTAATGCAGCATTCGAGCTAATGCCCAAAGGCTTATTTAATAAAAATACACCATGTACTGGACGACGCTGAATCTTAGGAGAAGCTTTTTTCATGACTAAAATAGGGCAAAAAGAGAACTGCGCCATGGTATCAATCCATGCTAAGCGTTTACAACTTTTCTATGTTTTTATCATTCTTTTATGTCATATTGAGTTCACATTTAGAACTCATAAAACAATTAAAACGGAATAAAGGTGCATTGGGATATGCAAAAAAATAAACTCTGGCTGATTTTAGCCATTGTGGTTATTGCGGCAGCCGCATTCATGTATTGGCTTGCGCCAAAAACATCACAAAATGATCCTTCAGATCAATCGATTCAACAACAAAATACGCCTTTAGCTCAGGGCGAAAATGCTACAGCACAAGCCACAAGCGGTTCTTCACTGCTCAGTCCAAGTCAACAAGACACGGAAGTTAACTGTCAAATCAGTATGGATGGTTCAAACCACCTGATCGTGAACGAACAAACACGGAATTGTTTTGAATATTTCATCACTCAATATGGTGAAAAGTCGATAGATCAAATCAAAAAGGATTTTAAAGCCTACATTGCACAAGGTCATAAAGAACCGGCGCTGTCCCAAATTTATGATTTGTGGGATCGCTATATGAAATATCGTGAACAATTAGGTAATTTACAGCCACCAAGTGACGACAAAGAATCTCCACAATATTATCGCTCGATCTACAGCAGCACACAGAATTTAAGAAAACAGTTCTTTTCTGATTATGAAATTGAAGGTTTATTTGGCAAGGAAAATACCTATCACGAATACACGCTGAAACGCATGGAAGTGGTGAATGACAAAAAACTGTCTGAGTCTGAAAAAGCCAAAAAACTAAAAGCCCTGTTTGATGAACTCCCAGAAGACTGGAAAGAAAATCTGGAACAAATCAATAAACTTGAAGATTTACGTAAGCTCACAGCAGACATTAAAGCCCGTGGTGGTTCAAGCGAAGAAATCCATCAAATGCGGTTAAATTTAGTGGGTCCAGAAGCTACTCAGCGCCTTGAAAATCTAGACAGCCAGCGCAGCTCTTGGAAATCTAGCGTAAATCAATACCTCACAGAGCGTGACAGCATTGTGAAAAGCAATATGAGTGACAGTGCGAAACAACAAGCGGTGCAGCAACTCCGTAATCAACATTTTAAATCGAAGGAAGATCAGCTCCGCGTCAGTACCTTTGAATCTGTGCATGATCAAGGTGGAAAATTACCTTTCGCAGAATAACTGCAAACAACAATTTAAAAACAACTTCAATTTCAGGATGAAATGATGAAAAAACCACAAGCTCTTTTATGCGCAATCATCGCTGCATCAGCAGTGATCTCCAGCACACAATCCCAAGCGGCGCCAGGACTCCAACATGTCACCGCCAACAGCTCGGCAAACTATGCCAAGACCAAATATCCGATTGTGTTTACCCATGGTATGTTCGGGTTTACTCGCATTGGTTTTGACAGCTTTGGCATGGATTATTTTTATCAAATTTTGCCAGATTTAGCTCGTAATGGGGCCAATACCTTTGCTGCCCAAGTTTCTCCGCTAGAGTCGACAGAAGTTCGTGGTGAACAGCTCCTGAGCCAAGTCGAAGAAGTCCTTGCCCTGACGGGTCAACCTAAAGTGAACCTCATTGGTCATTCACATGGTGGGCCAACAACGCGTTATATTGCAGCGATCAAACCTGAGTATGTAGCATCAGTGACTGGTGTTGCAGGAACATACCGAGGTTCTTTAGTCGCAGATAAAATTCAAGCCAACAAAACCATAGACTCAATCTTTGGCATACTTGGAGATCAACTTTTAGCACCTATTATTACTTGGGCTGAGGGCAACTCTAGTCTACCTAACAGTGTTGATGCATCACTTACCGCGATCAGTGAAAAAGGTTCGGCTGAATTTAATGCAAAATTTCCGACCGCAGCACTAGCAGCGAACTGTAATCAATCGGGTGCCAAAGTCGACAATGGCGTGTATTACTACTCATGGACGGGTACAGCGCAAACCACGAATGTATTAGATGTATTAGATACGGTCATTAGTCAGCTTGCCCCTTTGGTCTATGGAAATCGTGACAATGACGGTTTGGTTGGACGCTGTAGTACTCACATCGGACAAGTAATCCGTGACGACTACAATCACAACCACTTAGATGAAGTAAATATGGTCTTTGGTCTACGCAGCCTATTTTCACCTGACCCAGTTGCGCTCTACCGCCAACATGCCAATCGTTTAAAATTACAGGGTCTGTAACCTCAAAAGTTGGTTCCCTTTCAGCACTGAAAAGGACGTCTTTGGACGTCCTTTTTTGTTTACAATGTTTTTATTTGTAAGTATTAAACAAGCTAATTCAATAAGTTATTAAATCATAACAACTAAAATAAATAGCAAAAATAAAAGACGAATGTATATAAATATACTTGTCACCTCAACGCCGCCCATGTCCTAAAATGACATGGAATTTCAAACCGAGCATGAAAAAATGACAAGGCATCTTTGTCTATTCAAACTCTCTAAAATCAAAGATATGGCCTAGCCAATCACAAAGATGTTGCTTAAAAACAGAGAGTATTTTCGTTATTAAAAAGTAATAAAAACAACATCAGATCAAGGAACATTTATGCGATCTTTAGTAAACACGGCCAAGATGGCCTCTGTAGCTGCAGTTGCAGGCTTAGCGATGAGTATATCGGCAAGCACTCAAGCTGCGCCTAGCGTCCTCCAGGTGAAGGAAACGGTAAAATCTGACTACGCAAAAACCAAATATCCAATTTTAATGGTGCATGGTTGGCTCGGTTGGTCACGTATCGGTACCGACACCATCGGACTAGATTATTGGTACCAAATCTTGCCAGATATGGCACGAAATGGCTCAACCGTATTCGCAGCGCAATTATCTCCTGCAAACACCACAGCACATCGTGGCGAGCAGTTAATTGCACAAGTTGAAGATGTTTTGGCTATTACAGGGAAGCCAAAACTTAACTTAATCGGTCACTCTCATGGCGGCCCAACTGTATTGTATGTTGCTCAAACAAAACCACAGTACATTGCGTCTATTACAGGTGTTGCAGGAACCTATCACGGCTCTAAAGTAGCGGATGATATTCAAGGCAACTCACTTTCTCGCACTGCCTTTAATATTTTAGGTGACTATATTGTCGGCCCACTGATTGCTTTAGGTCAGGCAAAACCTGAGCTTGAAATTGATTTCGATGCTTCTATGAAATCATTATCACAAACAGGTTCTGCTGCATTTAACAGTACGGTTGCAAAATCTGCTGTAGCTGACGGTGTTTTGGCATCTTCAGAAAATTGCAGCAAAAACTTAAAGCAAGTCGACAGCAAAGGCATTCAGTACTATTCATGGACCGGTGTTGCACAAACCACGAATCTACTTGATATCGATACGATCCTGATGCAACTCGGACCATTGTCTTACGGCAATAAAGACAATGACGGTATGGTTGCACGTTGTAGTGCTTATATCGGTAAAGTCATTAATGACAGTTACAAACTTAACCATACCGATTTAGCCAATATGATGTTCGGCTTAACAGGTCTATTTGCACAAGATCCTGTTGCGCTGTACCGTCAACATGCAAACCGTTTAAAACTGCAAGGACTTTAATTCTTATCGTTGAAATTTAAATGCAATAAGGGGGCTTCGGCCCTCTTATTTGCTTTTATCAATCTGAAAATTCGTGATCTTTTATTTTGTTACATTTAGCGTCACAGTTAATCTTTTTCAATTTGCAACAGGTGATCTTTATTGCTTTATTAGAAGTGACAATAAATATTGTCATAAAACAATAATACATTGAGGATCGCTCATGAAATACGGACCATTTTTAGCAGGTTTAATTGCAGCTACGTTCATCGGTAATGTATCTGCCTCGCAAGCAACCCAAGTCACCGCCAAAGCTAGTTCTAGCTATGCAAAGACCAAATATCCAATCGTATTTAACCATGGTATGGGTGGTTTTATTACCGTTGGTACGGACTCATTTGGACTCGACTATTGGTATCAAATCCTTCCTGATCTTGCTCGAAATGGTGCAAATGTTTGGGCAACTCGCGTATCGCCTTTTAACTCTACCGAAGTGCGTGGCGAACAGCTTCTACAACAAGTCCTTGAAATCCGAGCACTCACTGGTGCAGATAAAGTGAATTTAATTGGACATAGCCATGGTGGACCAACGATTCGTTATGTTGCCGGTGTTCGCCCAGATGTCGTGGCTTCATTAACCAGTGTTGCAGGACCTCATCAAGGCTCCCCTGTTGCAGACTTAATTTTAAAAGCTGAAGGCACCGCTGTGGAAGCACCCTTGGTTGGAGCTGTGAATTTTGTCTCTAAAGCCATCGTTTGGGCGCAAGGTCTAGATCCAAAGACTTACCCTCATGACGCATTGGCAGGTGGTTCAAGTTTAACGCTAGCGGGTTCTGCAAAGTACAATGCCGCATTCCCTCTGGGCTTGCCTAAATCCAATTGTGCTGATGGCAATAGCGTGGAAAAAGGCATTTATAACTATTCATTTACAGGTGTGGGCCAAATCACCAATATTTTAGATTTAGACTCAGCCCTAAAAGTGACCGCATTACTGATCGATGGCGGAAAAGACAATGATGGCCTCGTATCACGCTGTAGTGCCAAATTTGGTAAAACCATTCGTGACAACTACAACTGGAACCATTTAGATGAAGTCAACCAAGTGCTTGGTCTCAAAGCGCTATTTGCACCAGATCCTGTCGATGTCTATCGTCAACATGCAAACCGCCTAAAATCTCAAGGTTTATAATTTTCTTTCTCGCATAAAAAATGCGCCAAAAGGCGCATTTTTTACAGCGTTGTAAAACAAATTATTTTGCTTTACGAGCTGGTAATTTTTCACGAATACGTGCAGCTTTACCAGACAATTCACGTAGGTAGTAAAGTTTAGCACGACGAACGTCACCTCGACGTTTCACTTCGATACCAGCAACGATTGGTGAGTGAGTTTGGAATACACGCTCAACACCGAAACCGCTAGAAATTTTACGTACTGTGAACGCAGAGTTCAAACCACGATTTTTCTTAGCAATTACAACACCTTCAAATGCCTGAAGACGTTCACGCTCACCTTCTTTTACTTTAACTTGAACAACTACTGTGTCACCAGGAGCAAAAGCAGGGATGTCTTGTTTCAACTGTGCATTTTCAACAGCTTGTACTAAAGGATGTTTACCGCTCATGGGGTATCTCCGATTATGCGAGTTAGAAGAGGTCTAATCATCGCTGGGGCTAGAGGCTAAAGCGCATAGACCCGATTGACTTTCCCTTTATGCTTGACCGCTTCAATGCATAAAGAGCCTAATATAAGATTTAAAAAATTAAACCTTGGAATCTTTTAGCCATTTCTTTTGCTGCTTGGTCAATTCAACTTTTTCAACCAACTCAGGTCGGCGTTCTAAAGTGCGTTGATATCGCTGCAAAAACCGCCATTTCTCAATATTGGCATGATGTCCTGATTTTAATACTTCAGGAACATCTAAACCTTCAAAATGGTCTGGCTTGGTATATTGTGGGCAATCTAAAAGACCATCCACAAATGAGTCTTGCACATGTGATTGTTCATCAGACATTGCACCCGGAAGTCTCCGAATCACACTATCCAATAAAACCATCGCAGGGAGTTCACCACCAGATAAAACGTAATCGCCTATTGACCATTCCTGATCAACATATTGTTGGATCAAACGCTCATCTACACCTTCATAACGACCACACAATACAATCAAACCATCATATTTGACGAAATCTTGTACCGCAGGTTCATTTAAGGTTTTTCCTTGCGGCGACATATACACCACAGGGACATGAACAGCACCCGCTTGCTTGGCAAGCTCTTTGGCATGATGAATTGCTTTCGCTAATGGCTCAGCCATCATCACCATACCTGGACCACCACCAAATGGACGTTCATCCACTCTTTTGTAGTTGCCCTCAGCAAATTCACGTGGATTGATACAATGAACTTGCACAATGTCACGTTTTGCTGCGCGCCCGCTAATACCGTAGGCTGTAATCGCTTCAAACATTTCAGGAAAAAGCGTAATGACTGCAAAAAACATCGCAGACTCCTCTATTTTCCTGCTGCGTCAATCCTTAAAGGATTAATAATCTACGCCCCAATTTACGTAGATACGACCAGCTTCGAGATCAACACGCTGTACCACATCTTTATGCCATGGAATCATTCGCTCTTCGCTATCGACGCTGTCAGCAGTAGCGCGAACTACCATCACGTCGTTAGCACCTGTTTCAAACAATTCGTGGATTTGACCGAGGTTGACTTCTTGTTCATCTTCACCCAGACCTAACACTGTTAAGCCCTTCAAATCTGACCAGTAGTACTCGTCCACGCCTGCTTGAGGCAGTTGCGATTTAGAGATCCAGATATTTGCGCCAACCAAGTTATCTGCCGCGGTACGATCACTCACACCTTTTAGCGAAACAACCAAGCCTTTGCCATGTGGTTTCCAACGTTTTACATCTACTGTTTGCCAACCTGCTTTGGTCTCAATGTACCAAGGGAGGTAGTCAAAAATATTGCTCATAGGTTCTGTATTGGAATAGACCCAGAGCCACCCATTTAATCCATATGCTGAACGTAGCTGTCCAATCTGAATACGATCTTCGGGAACATTCTGTGTTGGTGTCATGGGTAACCTACTACTAATTAAGCAGTAGCTGCAGCTTTCTTAGCTTCAGCAGCTAAAGAAGCAACACGTTCTGAAGGTTGAGCACCTTGTGAAACCCAGTGAGCAAAACGGTCAGCATCTAAACGAAGTTTTTCTGCTTTACCTTGAGCTGTAGGGTTGAAGAAACCAATACGTTCGATGAAACGACCGTCACGTGCATTACGGCTATCAGTCACAATGATTTGATAGAACGGACGTTTTTTAGCACCACCGCGTGCAAGACGAATAACAACCATGATAGAACCTTATAGTTTTTACGGATTATCCCTGTACCGACCATCGATACATTTCAAACCCCTTTCATAGAGGGCAATATTTTACGTGAAATTTGCCCTGAATGAAAGATCAAAAAGTGTTTATCCACAATTTTGAATTTGAGGTTATTTGCCGTCCCAATTAGAGGTAGCTGATGGGATACATGGTGTGCCAGAATTTTTGTCAGAGCCTTTAGTCCAACAACGCTCCCCTCGGGAGTTTAAAACCAGATGTCCATTACCCGATTGTTGCTGCCCATCTACTGGTGTCGCAGTTAAAACCCATGCATCGCCCGTCATTACTCCATTTTCAGAGGGAGTAATGACTAAATTATAAAGTGTCTGACCATTACGGGGTAAGATACTTGGAACGTTTAAATTAGCAATACTCACACCATTAAGACTGTAATTATTAACTTTAAAGTTAATTAAGTTTCTTGATACTTCCAATATTTCTGCTTGAGCTGCAACCCTTTTTGTCTTTTGTGTATATTCTTGGTAGCTAGGATATGCAAAAGCAGCTAAGACGCCAACAATAGCAACAGCTATCATTAATTCGACCAACGTAAAACCACGATTTACCATTGCTCAGCTCCATCACCACAACCCGTACGACTAACTAAATTTGCTTTATTTTTACACTTATTACCTTCGCTCGTAAGCAAAAAGTTAAAACTCTTATCTTTTACAAGTGAGTTAGACGAATTTTTCGTTACAACAATCGCCCAGTGTTGAGCTAAACCCAGCGTATCAGTATCAGGATCATTACAGGAAGCATCAACTAAAACTTGATTATTTGCACCATTATCAACCAAGTTTAATGTGAACTGCACATCTGCACCCACAGTATTAATTGGATAGTTAATAGCCGTTAAATTATCTACTGTACCACCATAGTAATCCTGTAAATCAAAGCATTTATAAGTAAAATTTTTTGCCTTATGCTTTTCCAGAAGAGTGGAAATTTTAAGCATCTCTTGTGTTACACCAGCCTCTGCTGCTCTACGAACGTAGGCTTGATAACTTGGAAAAGCTATAGCTGCAATAATAGAAATAATTATAATAACAACCATTAATTCTATTAATGTAAAACCACGATTAAAAATTATCTTCACGTGTTCCTACCTTTTCTCAAACCAACGTGTTGGATTTAGCACACGATTACATTGCCAAGTACCTATACCAGCAGTATTTGTAGATAAAGTAAAATTACCGCAACTGTTTCCAGAGCCGCTAGAATCTCCTTTGTTAGCCAATGCTAACCCCTGAATCCCTTTGCCAACAACATTTGAATTTTTGTATTCACCACCTACCAATTGAACTCTGAACCCAGATTTTTTTTCTTGAGCAGAGTCAATAGCTCCTGCTGTCGTTATGCAAACACCAAAAGGCAAACAGTACTGCTGGCGATCTGTTTCACCAATGACACGTGGTAAGCATGGATCTTGAGGACTAATACCAGTACCTTCTGGATCATACACAGGTATAAACAAATTATTTCCAATTGCAATCGGTTCCTCAAATGCTTTTAAACCACCAGATTGTCTAAATGTATTATTCGCCAATTCGCCTGCTTCTGTAGTATCCCAACTCCAAGACAGTGAGCGATACCATCCCTGCTTATGCGTTGTTGCATTAAAAAACTTGCTATAGATTGTTTCGTTACCAGAAATACTATTTTGTGGATTCTGAAGTAAATCAGCCAGTGTCAAGTCACGCGTCTTTAAGCGGTTCTTACTTGGTAAAGCTTCCTCTGTAGTAGCAGATGTATAATCGCCAGTAAGTGCTCTATTCGTGATCAAATCTTTATTAATAAAGTCCAAATCAAACAAACCATAAACTTTATTGGTCGGACGGTTTGCTAAAGCTACTAGTGGACTTAAACCATCTCGCCCTTTAACAGGAGCAACATCTAATGGCGTACTGCGATCTCCAGAAGCAGCACCAACCAAAATAAATGTTTTGCCATCCTCATCATGGATTGTCAAAGTCACTGGTTCATATAACCGTGGGTTATCACCATTCGTTATTGCTGCCCCTGCTGATGTAGTTGCTAAATTCGCCAATCTAACGGTACGAACACCGAAATTCGAATATGTGGTAGCACCACTAGATGTACTTTTGGTTTGATAGTTATCCATATCAACACGGAAAACCTGGCCACCTAAATCACCAAAGTACAAATGATCCACATAACCATCGCCGTCTCGGTCTAAAGTACTAATACGTGAAACAATACTATGTTTTAAATTAGGATTATTCGCATCAGAGCCAGTGTTACTTACCCAAAATAAACGCTTTCCAGTTTCAGCATCAACTACATAAACAGCATTACCTTTTGCCTCTGTTTTATTACAGGTATCAACAACATTTCCAGCAGGATCTTTTAGTTGATATTCTGAAGGATTAGCTACACCTAATTTAAAACGTGGATATTCATAACACGCATCATATCCACCGCCAACAACCATCGCCCGAGTCGGCACACCTTTATAACGAATATTAATTAATACAGGTTTAGACCAAGACTGCCCCATTCTAGTGTAATTTAATTGATCTGTTCCTATTCTAAATTTAAGCTTCGGCGCACTGGTATCGAGTACATCTAAGGCATAATAGCTAGACCCCCCCATTCTTAACCCGCCAAAAACATTCATTTTAGTTGCTTTAATCTGCGCATTTGGATAAGTCCCTTCTGTTCTGTATTCAGAATCAACTATCCATGGTGAATCAACTCCATGTGCAGGTGCTGGTGTACCTGAACCTGCTTTAACTAAAGCATTAGAAGAAATTTGGTTATTTAATATCTCTGTTGGCAAGAACACCATTTGTTCCTCACCAGTTGCTCCATCAACAATATGCAAACCACCTTCCATCGAACCATACAAAACAGATTGCTTACGTGGTTTTAATATTGTTTTGTCTGGAAGCTCAATATCACTTGTTGCCAACTCGCCTGACTCTGTTACAGTGCCTGAATATGTCATTTGTACTGGAAATGAATGAATAATTCCTCCCATTGAAAAATATGGAGAACCTTCATAACTCACTTCCGAATCTGACGGTATAGCTTCCAAAGCAGTGTCTACTTTAAAACCAATGTAATTTAATAGTTTTAATCTAAGTGCTATTGGAAAATCTTTTAGAATCTCTTGACTCTTAAAGCGATCTAAAATTGTACTTTTCGAACTGGTTGTTCCAGCTGATAATTTAGGTACCTGTAGCAGTGGTTGAGGTTCATCATAATCACCATTACTTTTTAAAGTAGATAAAGCCGTAACCTTACTAGCATCTGCACGTGCAGCATCTGTAAATACTTTTCTAGACTTTGCAGTGCTTGATGCAATTGGAACTGGCATCATTTCATAGGCGCCGCCTACGTTAATTGTTCCACCATCATTTTGAGTCCGCGCACCCCATAAATTTTTTGTTGCTGTTTCAAAATCACCTTTCGTATCAAAAATATTAGTTGTCCCATCAACCAACACGCCGTTTTTAAGACTATATTTTTTTAAGTTACCAACCCATGCCAATAAACTTGGCTGCGCAGGATTTGGCTCTAACATACGGAGGTAACCTACGTTTTGTAATCCATTCGGGTTCAACGCATCGACAGGTACAGAAATTGTTCCTGTCGGTAAAGGCGCTAATGGATCGGTTCCTAGATTATCGATAAAGTTTAAAACACTTGTTGTTATATCATTTGCAGAGTTTGCTGTATAAAATCCACCATTGCCGTAGCCTTCTACATGGTTTGCATATGCGGCCGTATTTTTAGTTAAACCATCTGCCTGATAGTGCGAGCACACATCTCCTTTCGGGTTGGACCCTAATCGGCAAGCATTCTTTACATCATCACTACTTAAGCTATTAAAACTACCACTATATCCAACAAAAGCTGTTTGGATTTTTACACCTGCTGGATTCACCCCAGAATATAATCGTTTAGCAAACTCTCCCATACACTTCCATGCACCACCAGAATCACCACCTGTTAATGGGTTAGAAAGATTCCCAGAATTCACATTACAAGAGAAATTTGGAACACTTGTATTTAGGAGTGGGTTCGCCATGGCATTGATCATTTGTTTTTCAGCATTTGCATCTGATGATGAATTAGGGACACCATCAGATAAAACATAGACCCCTTGTCCATCACACGTAACACGCTTATCTATGGCAGGCAGAGGCGAATTATAGTGTTGCACACCATCAGTCGTTATTTTTCCAACGGAATTCGCCATCCCAGAATATGATGAAGAGTTGGTAGGAACTGTTTGTTTAATTGTTCCATTTTTTATGAAATAGTAGCGAACACCATTATAGACCTCACTAAAATCAGAGCTTATTCTATCAAACTCACTACCGCTAATTTCTGTCCACTTATCACAACCATAGTAGTTATAACCATCAACGGTATCGATATTTGTTAAGTATTTATCACATTTATAATATCTATAACCATAACCCGACGCATAGGTTCTTGCAAGATTTTGATTATAAACAATTATATCTTTTTCTATATTATAATTATCAGTTCGCGTCCCCATCAAGTATGAAGCCGCTTCAGTATAACCATGTGCCGTTGGCGTTCCCCCAACAACAGATATAGCATTAACAGCTGCCAGCATATCGCGTCGCTGTTGTGAGTCAAACACCCCCTTTGTCTTAGTTGACGGACCTAACTTCTTCGCCTCCACTAAAATTTTACCCCTCATATATTGGGCGTCTGCGCTATTACTATTACCATCGCCAGGATATTTACCCAAACCAATCACTACATTTTCTAATTTCGGATCATTACTATTTAAAACTGCCCTCAACCCATCTTTTAGAGCTTCAATTCTTTTCGGATTCGAAGAAGTAACATTTGAATATTGGCCTGACATCCCCCAAGCCATACTACCTGAAACATCGACCATCATTACAATAGTTTTCTGCCCTGCAGTAGGCATTGCATAAATTTGCAAATCACTCGCCTGTGTGACACCACTGCACATCAGTGCTGTCAAAGAAGCACTAAGCACAGTCATTTGAATTTTTTTAAGTTGCATAATATATCTCCGACTTTGCTTAAGGTGCTTCTGTTTGGTTTAAAAATGCTGCCAAAGTAAACTCTTGTACCTGACTTACTACAGGAATATTGTATTCACTGAGACAATCTCTAAGCGTTTTTTTATTTGATAAATCTGGATTCAAGTTATCAGATATATAGGTTTTATTTGAAGATAAACAATTGGTTTGAACATCGTCCAAACTTACATTTGCATAAGCAGGTAAAAAAGCTGTCGTAGTTACTCGAATAGTATCCTGAGATATCAAATTTTTTGGTAAACCTGTCCCTTCACTTAAATTAGTACCCCTCACTAAATTATCGCCTGGACTTTTTGTGACATCTATTGATTTAGGAATAGTAATTGCTACCTGAGTAACCACGGCCTGTCTAGCACTACCAAAATCCCTTTTAATGTTGCAAAACCCAGAAACACCACTATTAACCAATCTAGCATCATCTCCACTATCATTCGCAGTAATAACTGATGTATCAGCATTTAATCCAAAAGCCCTATTATTGGTTGGCTTATAACAGAAAATAAATTCCTTATTTACACCTTTATCATCAATAGCTGCACCAACCGCTGTCGTATAACTAACAAGCCTACTTAAATCTGCAGTATTTAAATATTTATTTAATGGTGTATCTGCAGATTGACTAAGCAATTGGTTTATCTGCGCATTTGTTGCTACACCTAAAGAGGTAATCCCCATTTTAATAGCATAAGTTCCAACGACCATAATAATTAAAAGCAAAAAGAGAACTACTATTAAAGTTGCTCCTTTCTGTTTATTTTTTAGATTTATATTAGTTTGATTAATCATTATTTCGCCCCAAACCATTTCTAAGTGCTACTGTCGCAATATATAATTGTCGTGGAACTCTGTTCTCCTCAGTTGTATCAGTCAATGTACCTGATAGCTGAGGTATTGAAGAACCAAATAAATCATATATTTGAGCAGGATTAATATTTTGACTCGGCACTGAACTATCAGAACGAATTAATGTACTTAATTTCACTGCAACTAAACGCATATTGTTTTTTGTTTTAAATGTATCTATATCGTAATACGCCAAATTTCCAGTATCAGTCATCCCACCTAACAAAACTTTAAATTGATCAACTTTGGGAATAATAATTTGGGAATTAACACCCAATCCACTAATTTCTGTTGGGTTATTCTGTACTGGATTATCTTTTACAATCTCTTCAGTAGTACCATCCCCATTTGTTTTTTGTTCAGTAATAGTTGCTGGTGTTGGTGTATTAGCATCACAAACTAGTGATAAAAAGTTATTATCCTCTCTTAAAAAATATCGCTGAACAATCAAATCACCTGCTCTAACAGAAATACCCTCGCAATTGAACATTGTAGTAGGCGCAACAAATTGTATCGTCAATTGATCACTTTCAATATCTGACATATTTGATGGTCCATTAGTTTGACTAACAAGATTCTCTGCCGAAATAGTCGCACCAAGGTTCGCATTTAAATTAGATGCATTAGTCCCTGCAGTTAAAATTACTCCACCTCTAGGAGTATCTGATTTTATTTCATATTGATTACTATTTCCAAAATTCAACATTTGAATATCTTTAATAATATAATCAATACCAAACAAACCACTATCTTGTATCTGAGAGTTAGCTTCTTGCAATCTAGTTGTAATAAAACTCCCTAAAATAAGCTGAACGGCTGCAGCTGTTACAATTAATCCTAAAACCAATGCAATCATTAACTCTAACAATGTGAACCCTCGTTGCTTTTCATGAATAGTCATTAATAAACCTCCATCATCATGCAACTAGAACCAACTACATAAACACCAGCAGCGCTCATACATTGACTCGTATTTTGACGTATATCTGTGTCACCCCAAGCAGCAAAAATACAATTTCTGCGATCAGCCGCAGCAACACTTGTCGTACCCGGACAATTCTCCATACGCAAATGCAGTCCAAAATTACGTGCATTTGCTTGAGCTTGCTGAACATCATTTCTTGCCATTGCAGTTACATCACACCCAGTATTCGTTGGATTTATGCACGCTGTGGAAATTGTAGTAGGTATATCTTGATTAACTAAAGCCATGTATGAAGCTCTGCCTGCGTTGTTCGCTCGCATGCTTTCAGCAAGACCTTTTAATACAAAAATAGCATGTGATCTTTGTGCTGCTTCTGTTGATGCTTCAACTGCTTTTACTTGCAGTGCGGTATATCCAAGAACGCCAATAGATAGTAAGAGCAATGCCACTAAAACTTCCATCAGACCGACACCTTGTTGACTTTGACTTATCATCAACATTCCCCTTCTTCCATTGACTCAAATGCACCAATAATCGAAAATGTAATAATCTTTGCTTTTTTTAATTTTTCTGAGCATAAAGTTATTGTTCTAGGATAATTCTCTATCTGATCTTTTAATACACCATCCACTAAAATTTGATCAGAAACCCATTCTTTCTCACCATTTTGATTAGTTTTTTCTTTCATTTTTACAAAATTTCTTGGCAACATCATACCCTGTGGACTAAATATGATATTAGGTGGGGAGCTATATCCTTGTGGGATTTGCTCTAACTTAATATTGACATTATTAGATACCCAAAAAAAATTAGTTGGTGTTACAGTCGTACTACCATTTAATTGAACAACCGTATTCGTCCTAAGTAAAATAGCCTGACTACGCGCTTGGCTTAAGACCAAAACCAACTCTTTTGCATTTGCTTCTAAAGCTTTTTTATTGAGCAAATCCCCAAACGAAGGCGCAGCCATCATGGCAATAATTGCCATCACAGCAATCGTCACAATCAACTCAATTAATGTGAATCCTTTATTTTTCTGCATACTCCCCCCAAGGCGCGCCAAACTTTACCCTATTAAAAATAATATCTAATTAAATTACAAAACCAACACAAATAAGGATAAAAGGCATAAAAAAACAGATAATTGCCAAAAAGCAATTATCTGTCAATTCTTAAAAAATTCAGAATGTTAAATCATTAACACTTTATGCCTGAGTTACAGGTATACGTAACTCTTTTGGCAAACTAAATGTAATATTTTCTTCGCGGCCATCCAACTCTTGCGGTGCTTTTGCACCCCAATCTTGTAAGCGCTGAATCACTTGCTTAATTAAAATTTCAGGTGCCGATGCTCCTGCAGTTACACCAATTTTTGTGTGCTCATTAAACCAGTCTTGCTGCAACTGATCGGCATTGTCCACCAAATACGCATGCTTACCCATCCGTTCAGCCAATTCACGTAATCGGTTCGAGTTCGAAGAGTTCGGTGAACCCACAACCAAAACAACATCACATTGCTCAGCCAGATCACGTACGGCATCTTGGCGGTTTTGAGTGGCATAACAAATATCATCTTTACGCGGCCCCTGAATTTCAGGAAACTTCTGACGTAAGGCATCAATGACTTTTGCTGTGTCATCTATAGAAAGCGTTGTCTGAGTTACAAACGCTACTTTTTCAGGATGCACCACTTTTAGATCAGCAACATCTTGTTCATCTTCAACCAAATAAATCGAACCACCATTTTTGGTGTCATATTGACCCATTGTCCCTTCAACTTCTGGGTGACCTTCATGACCAATCAAAATCGCTTCCACACCTTCACGAGCGTACTTGGTCACTTCTATATGCACCTTGGTCACCAAAGGGCACGTCGCATCAAAAACTTTTAGCCCACGGCGTTCAGCTTCTTGTTGTACCGCTTTAGATACACCATGCGCACTGAAGATCACAATATTGTCATCAGGTACTTCATCCAGTTCATCCACAAATATCGCACCGCGTTGACGCAAGTCGTCCACCACAAATTTATTATGTACTACCTCATGACGCACATATATTGGGGGGTTAAAGCATTCCAGTGCACGGTTCACAATCGCGATGGCGCGATCAACACCTGCACAGAAACCGCGTGGATTAGCTAAAACAATTTCCATAGAATCCTCAATGCCCACTCAATTTTACGGGTATCACTTGAAATAAATGTAAACAATAGACGTCTGACTATTTTGTTTGGCGCGCGTCTGCTCTAAAATAGAGAAGATATTTTATCATATCAGGAAAAATATCATGTCGGGTCTCTTGTTTGTCGTTTCTGCTGCTTCGGGAACGGGCAAAACATCCCTCGTTAAAGCCCTGCTTGAACGTGTAAACAATTTACATGTCTCTGTTTCTCATACCACTCGTGGTCAGCGTCCTGGCGAATTAGACGGCGTACATTACCATTTTGCTAAAAAAGAAGACTTTCTATCTTTGGTAAATGAAGGCGGCTTCATTGAATATGCAGAAGTTTTTGGTAATTATTACGGTACTGCACAGCGCACTGTAAAAGAACAATTGGCCAAAGGTCATGACGTTTTACTTGAAATTGACTGGCAAGGTGCTGAACAGGTTCGTAAACTTTTTCCTGAATCTAGACAAATTTTTATTCTCCCTCCGAGTCAGTTCGATTTACGTCAACGCTTATCCAATCGTGGTACAGACTCTGTTGAAGTGATTGAACATCGCCTCAGCTGTGCCGTAGAAGATATGCAGCAATATGTTAATTTTGACTATGTCATTATTAATGATGACTTTAATAAAGCACTGCATGACTTAGAGTCTGTGATTATTGCCAATCGTCTTGTTTTAAAACAACAAGCCATGCGCCATGAAAAACTGATTGAGAAATTAATCACCCCTACGGAACAGTGATTAAAACTTGAGTCTATAGACAAAGCACCTTATACTGCACAGTCTGTTAAAAATTTATATTCAAACGAGAATTCTTATGGCACGCGTAACCGTTGAAGATTGTTTAGACCATGTAGACAACCGCTTTGAGCTTGTACTAGTGGCAAGCAAACGCGCGCGTCAATTGGCACGTCAAGGTATCGAACCTACTGTTGAGTGGGACAATGACAAACCAACCGTTGTTGCTCTTCGTGAAATCGCAGCGGGTCACGTTTCTAAAGACATTTTGAAACAACGTGAACAAGACTACCAAACTTCAAGTTTAGACCTTGCACTTTCTGCAAATAACCTAAACTTAGACGGTTTTTCTTTCCAATAAGATAAACCTGACCTTAAAAGCCTAGTTTTTAACTAGGCTTTTTTTATGGATTCTCTTTAATATTTTACTCAGAACAGTTATAACATAAGCTTAAGAAGTGCAAAGCAAGCGAAAAAGATTTTCATTTTTTTAAACTAAAAAATTGACAAGTCATGCGATATGCATTTCATTAAAGTATTAACCGTTTCATTTGTAAATCAGTAGTAAAAGGGTGTTCTATGCCAGGCCCAATGGTCAGCCAAGCCAAGCAACAGTTAAATGTGATAATCGACGCTTACCTTTCAGTAAGTGATGTCGAACGCGTGCTTGAAGCTTGCGACTATGCGGATATTGCCCATGATGGCATTACTCGTAAAAGTGGCGAACCCTATATCCTTCACCCGATTGCGGTGAGCTGTATTTTGGCGCATATGCGCCTTGATGCGGAAACTTTGATGGCCGCTTTACTGCATGATGTCATCGAAGATACTGAATTTACCAAACAAGATATTACTGAAAAATTTGGCCTGACCGTTGCTGAACTCGTCGACGGTGTCACCAAACTCAGCCATTCTAGTGATAAAGAATATAATAAAGCCGCATCCTTCCGTAAAATTCTGCAAGCCACCCTACAAGACCCACGTGTCATTATTATTAAACTTGCGGATCGTTATCACAATATGACCACACTGGGTGCTTTACGCCCTGACAAACGTGCTCGTATTGCCCAAGAAACCTTTGAAATTTTTGTGCCTATGGCACGTCTTGTCGGTATGAATGAAATGGCCGACAACCTTGAACATTTGTGTTATCAAAATCTCGACTTAGATATGTATAACAATGTTCAAGAAGCGTTATTGCAAACCAAACCGAAACGCTGCGAATACCAAACCAAGTGGGAAAACAACCTCACCGCCTTACTAGAACAGCACCATATTTCAGGTCGAATTAAAAAGAAAAATAATAATATTGAATTACTTCGCCACTTCGTAAAAAACGATATCGATCTGCAAGAGCTCACTCATAGTCATGCCTTTGAAATTATTTTACAAAGCATCGCAGACTGTGACCGACTTGCTGACATCCTCAAAGAAAGCTTTAAAGTCCTTAATTACGCCGATCATATCCGTCGCCCACTCCCAGGTGGCAACCAGTCACTGATGATGCGTTTAAAAGGTGAAAAGACCATTTTATCGCTGACCATCCAAACAGAGCTAATGCGTAAAGCGGCGCGGTTTGGTGTGGTCCTCGGTGAAAATGCACCGCAAGCTTGTCGTTCAGCGATCCAAGCCTCCATGCAAAATTTAAATGTGTTAGTCGATGGTGCATGCGCCAAGACCACATTTAGTGAATTACTCGATTATCTACATCAAGAAAAAATTTGGGTTTACACCCCACACGGTCATTTGCATGAACTCCCTCAGGGTGCCACAGCGGTTGATTTTGCTTATTCAGCAAGCTTATTTTTGGGCAACCATGCCGTTGGTGCGAAAATTGATGGGGAAACCAAGCCCCTTTCAACACCATTACTGAGTGGTCAAGTGATTGAAATTATCACTGATGTTCTTGCAACACCAAACCCTGACTGGCTAAGCTTTATTAATACCCAAAAAGCCCGTCGTGCATTACAAAATATCCTCCGTGACCAAGACCAAGATGAACAACGTTTAGTTGGTCAGCAAGCTTTAAATCGCGCATTAAAACTCTTTAACCGTTCTGTAAGTGATTTGACATTAGCGGATTGGGAAAATGTGCTGAATTGGCGTCATTTAAATGATAAAGAACAATTATTTGAACAGATTGCCGTGGGGGACTTACTACCTCAATTGGTTGCCAATCATTTATATGCTCAAGACACCATTCAGACTTCAAACTCTGCACGCTTGATCTTGGGCACAGATGGTGTCGACGTTAAATATGCGCACTGCTGTAACCCGGTTTTAGGCGATCCAATTCAAGGTCATTTATCGCGTCGTGGTTTGATTGTGCACCGTTCACGTTGTCATAATTTATTGCATGAACAACATTTACATCCTGAAAATATCATGCCTTTACACTGGACTACAGAAGACAGTGAGGACATTAGTTTTACAGCCTATTTATGCTTAAATATGCTGTTAAATGATGAACAAATTTCAGAGCTGATCTATCTATGCCGTAAAGAAAAAGTCGGTGTAGAAACTGTCCGTTCACATGAAGAAAAAACCTATGTGAATATTGTTGTACACAATCGTAAACAAATTGCCGAAATTATCCGTAATTTAAGAATGCATTTTGGCTTCCCACGCATCAGTCGTTTGGCACAACCTGTTGCCATTGCTGAGCCTGCGAAAGTTGCCAGCTAACCTGACACCGCATTTTTATATATGTTGTGTCTGTGATGATAATAGGAGAAATAGATGTCCCGCCAGGTAATCCATACTGAAAATGCACCCGCTGCAATTGGTACTTACTCACAAGCCATTTTAGTGGGCGACACTTTGTATTTATCAGGTCAAATTGGCTTAGATCCATATAGCATGGAGCTGGTAGAAGGCATTGAAGCTCAAATTCGCCGTGTATTCGACAACTTAAAAGCGGTATGTGAAGCGGCAGGTGGTACGCTAGCCGATATCGCCAAGCTGAATATTTTCCTCACTGACCTTTCTAACTTCCAATTGGTCAACCAAATTATGGGCGAATACTTTGCTCAACCCTACCCTGCACGTGCTGCACTCGGTGTAGCCAGCCTACCAAAAGGTGCACTAGTTGAAATGGATGGCGTGGTTATTATTAATCAATAAGTTAGAAAACACCGATTAAGCCTTTCACGAAATATCTCATACTAAAAGAACAGAAGCCTCATAAGGAAATCTGAGCATCACTCAGATTTCCGCTTAAATGACATTTTTTATTCAAAAACCCAATCATCATAAAAGTTTTTTCAAATGATTTTTATTGACAAACGATAATAATTATCAATAATATTACTTATCCCATTTATTCACTTGGTTTGATTTCATGTACGTTTGTTTGTGCCGTGGTATTACTGATCAAGACATTAAAGATGCAATTGCCAATGGCGCAGAAAGCTATCGTGAAGTTCGCGATATGCTTGATTTAGGCACCTGTTGTGGTCGCTGTGCTCCTGAAGCACGTATGATCATCAGTGATGAAGTTGCGCAAATTGCAGCCCGTATCGCAATTGCTGCATAAACCAAGCTTTTAAATTTCCTCAACAATCATAATTATAAAACCAATGGTCTCAGACCATTCCTCCTCCCCCGCTTCTGACTCTAAGCGGGTTTTTATTTATTAAAACCCTGAAAATTAGCGCCTTGTTTTGATTGTGATTTTCATTTGCTGTTCTATAAAACACTCGCTAAATTGCACTTTGTTGTTTAAGATATTTCTATTCTAATATCGAATTTATATTGCTTAGTTCGAGCTTTATTGCAGTTAAGGAGTCAGACATGAAAGGCAATCGTGATGTAATTAATCAGTTAAATCAGGTGCTTTATCATCATTTAACTGCAATTAACCAATATTTTCTTCATTCACGTATGTTTAACGATTGGGGCATTGAGCAACTGGGTTCTGCGGAATATAAAGAATCAATTCGTCAAATGAAGCATGCCGATAAAATTATTGAGCGCATTTTGTTTTTAGAAGGCCTGCCTAATTTGCAGCACCTCGGTAAACTATATATCGGCCAGCATACCGTTGAAGTTTTAAATTGTGATGTGCGTAAAGTCAAAGAGAACATCGAAGCCATTCAAGCTGCGGTTAAGCTAGCAGAAGAGCAGCTAGATTATGTCACTCGAGATCTGGCTCAAGAAATCTTAGAAAAAGAAGAAGAATATTTAGATTGGACAACGACTCAGCTTGATCTAATTCAAAGTGTAACTATTGAAAACTATATTCAAAGCCAGCTTTGATTTCTTAAAGACATAAAAAAGCCATCATGATGATGGCTTTTTTATTGAGCTGAAACTATTTCGGCATATCTTTAATAACTTCATCATAGTTCAGTTCAGTTTTTTGAATCGTATTCAAACGCCAGAGCTGGTGATGTGCCTCTTTAATATAACCATTATAGGCCAGTAAACGAATATATTTTAGCAAGTTGTATTTAGTTGGATAACTCACCACCAATTTTTCATGTTGATGGATTTCGTCCTGACTTATCTTGGTATAAGGATCTACCCGGATCCAGTCAATACGATGATTAAATTCCGTCAATAAGAAAATTGGTTTTTGATTGGTGATTTTTTCGGGTTGCTGTTCATAGCGAATGCTCTGACCGAGTTTTGGCACAGCAGTATCATAATCCCGGTAAATGACTGCAATTAAAATAACACCTGTAATGAAGATTAATTTCATCAACCATGCTGGCATGACAAGCTGCTTAACCATATCAGCTCGCTGCGCCAGTACTGTACCGATAATAAAACCCACTGGTAACAAGAAATAGGCATAATGCTGTGGGAACTCAAACATGGCATGAGTGACAAAAGCACCAATCATTAATATATCAATGACAGACTCGGGGGTTTTCACCCATCGCTGCATTTGATAGCCCAAGTAGCCGAAATAAGCTAAGAATGGGACACCAATCACTACCCCGTTCCAGATCAGGAAATCGATAATAAAATTATGTGCGCTACGAATCCAGACCGGACCTTGAACCGTATCCGTTATTGAGACAAAAGCAACACTGGTTTGATACCAGCCATAGCCAAACCATGGCTGGGCCTGAATCGCGGCCAACATTTGCTGCCAGATGGCAAGTCGTGACATATCCCCTGTGGCACGTGACACCAACTCACGACTACGGATCACCTCTGCATCTGTCATCTGTGCAATCAGTAGACTCAATACAGGGAACAACCAGATAAAGACAATAAATAGGAATAGCAAGAGACTGCTGTAATACCATTTCAGGCGAATAATGCCTTTATATTGATAAATGGCAAGATAAATCATGATGACTATGGCAGCTACCCACGAGGTACGGGATTGGCTAAGCGCGATGCCCATAATGATCGGTAATGCGCAAGTCATTAACCACTTTGTTTGAATCTTTTTCTTTTCATAAAGATATAGGCAACTCATCAGCGACATAAGTAAAAACGTCGCCATATTATTTGGCTGGGCAAAATTGGCATAGGGACGTTGAGTACCACTGATATTCACCATGCCTGGCAAGACTGAATCCAGATTTATCCACTGACATAGAGCAATTAAGCCTGTAATGGTGCCTGACACCAAGAATACATAGCTTAAATGGGTAAAGGTTTCTTCTCGGCTATTGTTTCCTGTAGAAAAATTATAGCCAAGTACACTTGCCAGCCAAAAGCTAAAAACAAAAATAAAGCCTATCATGGCAGTGCTAAAGAAAAATACCTGTCCTGTCAGAAAATGTATCAGTGGTACACAGGCGAGTAGCAATAATGGCAGACTGAGAGCTGGAATTTTGAGTTTTTCTTTGAGGCAAATTGCAGCTAAAGCAAATAGTGCAAAAAAGGCATATAGCTCACCCGTATATGTCACCCAAGGCCGATAGTGTACAGGCATCAGCCAAGCAAGGGAGATTAGAATTGCTGCGACGAGTGCGAGCGTGAATTTCATAAGAACTTCAGGAAAAGGAAATTTTGCACATCATAATCAAAAATAAAATCTTACTAAACCAATAGAATTAATTTAAAATGATTAAAAATTAATCTATCAACTCATCCATTATTTTATATTTAATTTGACTTCTCTGAATATGAGAATCTAACTTACCCGAAGAGCTACCAAACCAAACAATAAAATCACCTTTTTCATTATAGATTACCCAAGATATAGAAGAAGGCATGTATCCTTGTTTTATAAGAAATTTTTTATCTTTATACTTTATAAAATTAAATCCTGTGTTTTGACAAATTTCATTCTCTATACATAAATCTTTTTTCAAGTTTTCCTCTAAATTAAAAAAATTTTTGGTTGAAATTTTCTTTAATTGATTAGCGAAATTTATTCCTGAAGTTATTATACCCGCAGAAAATGCTAAACCTTTATAATCAAATGTTTTAAGATCCTCTTCTGCCCATTCCTTAGAATAACGAAAGTCATAATTCACTTCATTTTTAATTTTATATGGCGCAGCAATATAGAAATCATACACAGTAAATATTTGTTCTATTTTTTTGTTGCGTTTATTTTCTAATAACCAACCAAGCAAACATGTATTACGGTTATCATATGCATAATAGCGCCCTGGTTTAAAGTCTAACTTTTGTTCTGCTAGCTTATTGATTTCATTTATACACCAAGGAGTTTTTCCTTGTTCCATTACAACATCCAAGCTTTTACCACGATCAAAACCAGATTTATGAGATAAAAGATCTTTTAAAGTAATATCTAGAACTCTTTTATCCTTTACTTTATTAGGAAAATTTAAGATATAATTTACAAAAGGCTCTTTTAAATTAATTTGGGATTTATCAGCTAATTTTAAGATCTCATATGAGGTAAAAATTTTTGTGAGGCTTGCAATTCTAAAATGAGTATTTTCAGTAATTTTTTCCGAAATGTAGGGGAATTTCTGCCAACCTGTAGCGCAAGAATTTAAGTGACCTTTTTTATAGATAATCAACTGATTTCTAAGAGATCCAAAGTCTTTTATTATATATTCTAGAACTTTTTGATTTATATTTTTATCAGAACATTGAATATGCTTAGAGGTCAAATAACTTTCTATCGGATAAATTTTTTTTTGGAGATAAAAAGAATTTTTCCAAATAAAATTAATAAGATATATTTGGCTAAATAAAAAAATTAGTATAAAAATTATTATTTTCATATTATAAAAATGAGGCAAAAAAGATTAATTTCTTTCTTGCCTCTAGATAATTAACCAGCTGTTACTGTGGTTAATGTTTCTTTTACACAACCATTCGGAATAAATTTAGTTTCCTCAATGTCTGTCTGACATTTCCAAGAACCGCCATCCGCATTTGTTGCACGAGTCCATTGAACGCTTTTACCACGAATTGCACCACTCGCACTATTACCAAAAGTACCTTTAATAGATACAGCACCTGTACTAAAGTTTGCAACAATTACAGCCTGCTTATTATCTGCTGTTCCAGTAGGCATAGTAATAGTAGAAGGAGTAGAAGGAGTAGAAGGAGTAGAAGGAGTAGAAGGAGTAGAAGGAGTATCCTCACCTAATAAACTAGACTGAGGTACACTAAAGGTACATTCTGTACCATCTGTTAAACATAAATCAACTAGAGTACGTAAATTACCTAATTCACCTGTAACACGTGTAACTTGAGACTTAGTTACATAATTTTGGTATTGCGGAATCGCAATCGCAGCAAGAATACCGATAATCGCAACAACGATCATTAATTCGATAAGAGTAAAACCCTTTTGAACTGATTTCATAACATTCTCCACAAATGTTTTTTAATTTAATTATTTAATAAAGCTATGTAGCTTGTTTTATAAATAGCACAGAGCGTGCCAAGATTTATTATAATAAAATTGACAGAAAAAACAGCACTTTAAGAAAATATTTTTATTTTTGTAAATATTGTGTCTCTTTTTGTGTAAAAAAGTGACGATTTGTGTCACTTTCCTACGCTTTATTACCTCAAAATAATTGGTGTATTGCTCAGTTCATTGGCACGGTCTACAGACTTACCTGCATAAAACTCATCCATGACATTTCCGATCTCTTTTACACCCTCTGTCATGGCAGTCCTATACATCTCTTTTTGCATGTGTTGAATGATCCTTTGGCAAATTCCATCCCAAATATTTTGCTCTGTTGCATTTTTAATGCCGCGATCAATCACAATTTCAACCTGACGTTCACACAGGTTTAAATACAGTAAAACACCACTATTAAATTCCGTATCCCACACACCCAGTTCCGCAAAGAGCTGTTCAGCACGTGCACGAGTATTCTGATAATAAGCTTGGTTTGAAGGAATATGCCCTTCGATCACCACTTGTATTTCACCTACATGTCCATGCTCTGCTGCTGTGACTGCTTGCGCAATGGCCTGCTGATCTTGCTTATTAAAAAAACGGTTTGCCGCAGGCATATAAAAGAAGTGCTTCAACCAGCGTTTAAAACTTGGTTGTTGTATTTCCTGTGTTTTAGGACAGGTGACAATTTCTGTTGTTTCTGTTTTCGTTACCATGAACCTGATGCTCCCCCTCCGCCAAAACCACCACCGCCTCCGCTATAGCCTCCGCCACCAAAGCCACCAAAGCCACCACCTCCGCTACGGCCTCCACCACCCCCACCACCGGCAAGGAACATTTGAAAAATGGTTTGAGCAATAGCAGTGATGAGTAGAAAGAATATTGCCCCACCCATCAACAGACTGGTGAGTAGACCTGCACCATTGACCAAACCCGCAACGGTCCCGGCAACAGCTGCAGTTGACGCACTTAAGCGCTTACCCACAATAAAGGATGCAAAAATACCAATCACCAAAATAATGAGAACCGTTGTAAACGTTTTCTCTTTGGCTTGTTGCTCGTGTAAGGCTTGTTCTTGGCGTTCTTTTAACTCTTGGGCTGCTTGAGCTGCAACTTCAGGGTCTTGATTTAAAATTTGGGTTATTTCTGTTAAGCCAGCATCAATGCCTTGAGCATACTGTGCTTGTTTAAAATACGGAGTGATTTGATTACGAATAATGCGACTAACGATGATATCAGGCATGATTCCTTCCAGCCCATAACCCGTCAGGATTTGAATTCTGTGATCATTCACAGCAATCGCCATCAATATCCCGTTGTCACGTTTTGCTGAACCGAGTTGCCATTTTTCTGCAACACGCATGGCATAATCAAAAATATCTTCTTGACCTGTGGTTGGCACAATCACGACGCCAATTTGTGCCTTGCCTTGTTCGTGTAACTGTAAAATTTTCTGGCTAATGGCTTGCTTTTCAGCAGCGGAAAGTAAGTTTGCCTGATCAACCACCGGCTCATTCAGTGTTGGCAAGCCACGAATCGACTCGCCATCTGCCATATCATTAGCGATATTCGGCTGCTGAATTTTGATTTCAGGCTGTGCTGTTGTATCTTTTTGCGTAGCTGACTGCTGATCTTTTAATATTTTACCGACAACAACTGTTTCAGCATCTACATCTGTAGCGGTGGCAGTTTCTGCATGTGTGAAACCCACCACACACAATAAGCATGCTAAAACCATGCGCTGCAGCCACAACAAACCTGTATGTTTTAGCTCAAAATCCACCATCAGCCCACCTCACAATGCAGTGATGCCAATTAATTAAAATCAACTTTCGGTGCAGTTTGTGCACTTTGCTCTGCGCTAAAGTTAGGCTTGGTATCCATACCGATAACTTTAGCTGTCATCACTTGCGGGAACTGGCGTGCATAGCCATTAAAGTCTTGTACCGTAGTAATGTAGCGATTACGTGCGACAGCGATGCGGTTTTCAGTGCCTTCTAACTGAACTTGTAAATCACGGAATTGCTCATTGGCTTTTAAGTCTGGATAATTTTCCGAGACTGCAATTAAACGAGAAAGTGCGCTGGTCATCTGCGCTTGAGCTTCTTGATATTTTTGGAACAGTGCTGGATCTTCCAAAACTTCCTTATCCACTTTTAAGCCCGCAACATTGGCACGTGCTTGAGTCACTTCTGTCAGTACTTGTTCCTCATGTTTCGCGTAACCTTTAACCACGTTGACAAGATTAGGTACCAAATCTGCACGGCGTTGATATTGGTTTTGCACCTCAGACCATGCTGCTGTAACGGCTTCGTCTTTGACTTGTAATGTGTTATAGCCACAACCACTCAGGGTCAACGTACTGACTAATGCGATTGCGAGCATGCTTTTTTTCATTGAATTCATAACCCTTAACCTCAAGTATTTATTTGTAATTGTTTAAATAAATTCATTCTAACCTTATTTTTCGAATGAATTATGTATTTTCTTTGTGATTAAACTGATCTACTCGAAAAATATTTAGCATTAAAAAAAGCCCACAACTCGGGCTTTTTTAACATTTTGAATTAACTATACAATTGCGGTGTAATTTCAGTCTGAAAACTTTCCATTTGATATTCATCAGCAAGGCGTTCTTTCCAATATTTCACGATCTGACTGTAATCAATTTCGCTCGGATGGAATTCTGCTTTGTAATATGACAAATATTCAGGCGCCAATTGAATAAACATTTTTGCCAATAAATACGCCCCGAAAATATTTCCGCCTATCTTCGGTAAACTTTTTTTCTTATCCTGCATAAATAGCTTCGTTGCAGAATAAAACGTGAGACTTGCAAAACCCGTGGTCACACTGCGCATAATCATGCGACGTATTTTGTCATCACCATAGACATGTTGATATACATCGAATGCCACTGCGCGATGCTCAATCTCTTCAATTGCATGCCACACCCAAAGTTTCACTGCATCATCATCTAAAGTACTCAGCACTTCAGGATGTCTTAAAATATAGCCGCCAAGCAAAGCGGTAAAATGTTCAAAAGCACAGGTGATTGCAAGTTGAATCTTTGGATGTAAGTTTTTTACATAGCTGTCTTTACGTGCCAGCCATGCTTGGAAACGATCTAAATTATAGTTTTCACTGCGCCAAGCATCGTTAAATTCAGCATGGGCTTTGGAATGCATCGCTTCTTGCCCAATAAATGCTGCGATCTCTGCTTGCAATTTTTCATCACTGACTTTATCCCGTACATTGCGCACGCTATACACAAAGAATTGCTCACCAATGGGAAAGGTCGATGACAATGCCGTCAACAAATGCGACATCACCGGTGAGTTGGCAAAATAATGCCGGCGAATCGCTTTAGGATTGAATTGTGCTCGACGTACCGTAATGCCAATGGCTTTAGGACGATTTAGATATGTTTTTTGTGTCGTCACTTGCGTCATGGTCGCTTCCTAAGATTTGGATCATGATCGCAGTATGTAATTCCTAAGCTCTTTCACACATGGCAAAATGTGCTAGCACATTTGCATATAGCCAAATCCTAAAAACTATAGAACAATAGAGATATGGGATATTCAAAAGATTTTAAAGACAAAGTCATAGAAATTATGATTCGAGATGAAATGTCTGTGCGAAAAGCAGCACAGCATTTTAAC
>NZ_VOYQ01000027.1:0-42534 GCF_013420195.1 Acinetobacter sp. YH01024 | reverse complement strand
CCCGAACTCAGAAGTGAAACCTCTTAGCGCTGATGGTAGTGTGGGGTTACCCATGTGAGAGTAAGTCATCGCCAGCTCATTATTCGAAACACCCCCTGATATCTCAGGGGGTGTTTTTTTATGCGTGGAAAAAAGATAAAAGGGGGCGAAAATAAAGCGTTGGAAATCCAACGCTATAAATCGACCTAAAACGATAAAATTATTTTAACTGACGTCGTGCATGCTTTAATGCAGTTCTTAACCCTTCTTCTAAAGTTGGATGATAAAAGGGTTTATTTAAAATTTCATGAATGGTTCGTTCTTCTGAAATCATCCAAGCTAACATAAGCCAATGACTGCATAATTTGAATTGTGGGCGGGTATCCAACGAATATCATGGTCCATTCTGACCAAGGCTCACAGCACTGTAGTCGTGATTTTAGAGCGCTATTATTGATGAACAACTGCATCCAAAGCATGTCTAGACGAGGCCTTGCGCAGTATATTGCTCATGGGATAATGCAGTAACAGAAAGCTTCTTTCACACATTTAAAGGTCATGTGGTACATGGCAGTGTATTTTTGACCCGAAAAGAAGCCAATGTTGTCTTGTTTGACTATATTGAGATTTACTACAATCGAGTGAGAAGGCACTCTGCAAATGGTTGGTTAAGCCCAGAAGCCTTTGAGCAGAAATATTTTAAGAATTTAGAGGGATAGGTTGTCCACGATACTGCCTGGGATCATTATTTGGCTACCTTTATCGGGTAAATTTTATATTTAAAATATCAATATCCTAAATATTCGATTAAAAAAAACCTGCTTAAAAAGCAGGTCATAGATTTAGAGAAATGAAGTCAATTAAGCAAAAATATTACATGCTGCAGATGCCAAAATCCATAGAATCACCACTGCAACTACTGGCTCTACAATTTTTGACCAAGTCGGTACTTGTACTTCAGTTGTTACGTCTTCTTGTGTATGTTGTTGATTAACCATTTGATTGAACTCCTTCATTGATGCTTCTAATGATATCTCTTCTTGCAGATTTGGTTTAGAACCAAGGAGCTCTGTTAGGTTGTTTGTTGACCAAACCCAATCATCCGCTTGACCAGAAAGGTGTTCAATTTGGCCGTTGAGTAATTCTTGAATGCTTTGTGGTGAGTGTGAGCCGGTATCATGAAGTTGCTTTAATTCATTTAATTGTAAATGAAAAATTTCAGTTGTTAGGTGTTCAAGTTCAGAGCGCTCTAATATTGATGCATTCGATGGATTGGTGGTCAGATGGCGTGAAACTTCTTGAATATAGAGTTCATCAGGATGAGTAATTTCTTGATAAACCTTTTGAGCATTATTGCGGAGCTGATGAATCAATTCACCTAAGGTTAAAGCATTAATTTCACGTAAATGTTGTCGTTTTTCTTCACGATTTAAATGACTTAAAAGCGTAGGCTTTTGAGATTCTATTTGTTCGACAAAATATTGTACTAAATCAAAAGCCATTATTCGCTTCCTTATTCTTTAATCGAGCAACCTTAAACCCGGTTTTTTCTTCGGTTGCTCTTGTTGTTCTTGGTCGTTTGATTTTAAAGCATTTTGATCATTCTGAATACCTTCATATTCTTGAGGATCGAAGAACATTCCTTGACCATTTTCACGTGCATAGATGCCTAGAACAGCAGAAAAGGGGATATAGAGGTTTTGCGAAACGCCACCAAAGCGTGCAGAGAAAGTAATCGTCTCATTACTCATGTGTAGCGCATGCGTTGCATGAGGTGCGATATTCAGGACAATTTGGCCATCTTGAATATATTGAACTGGCACCATCGTACCATTCTGTGTCGCATCGACAAGTAGGTAGGGGGTAAGTTGGTTTTCACAAATCCATTCATAAAGTGCCCGTGTTAAGTATGGACGTGTTGGAGTGAATTGTAGTTCCTGTTCAGACATAATGCTTACTCGAATATTTATGGGAAATTAATTTTTTGCTAAAAGCTCGCTATAGCGATTTTTTTCCTGCAATGTCATCGATTTGATAAATGCAGGACGGCTAAAGATGCGTTGGCAATAGAGAAATATAGGGCGGCATTGCTGTTTGGGAAGCTCAATCCCCATGGCTTTTAGGCGCAGAAATACAGGTGCGAGCATACAGTCTAACATGCTAAATTGTTCAGACATAAAATAAGGATAATGCTGAAACAAGGGGGTTAGTGAAATGAGTGTATCACGTAATTGTTTTTGTGCTTTTTGTTTGGCTTTTTCATCGAGGGTATCGGGATGGCGAAGCATAATATCGGCAAGTCTTAACCAATCTTGTTCGAAGCGCCATACATATTGACGTTGCTCTGCACGAGGCATGGGTGCATCTGCATACAGTTTATTTTGACGATATCGGTCATCCAGATATTCGGCAATAATACTGCTTTTATAGAGTTTTAGGCCATTTTCAATCATCATCGGAAGTTGATTGTAGGGATTTAAACTTGCAAGATCTTCGTCTTCATCATCAGCAATAATTAAATTATGTTTGATTTGCTTCTCTGCAAGTACATAGCGTATCCAGTGTGAGCGAAAGTCATCCGCATGACTGTAAAGCGTAATCCCTTGAAGAGGTGCATTTTCGACTGACATAATCCGAGACGATGAGAAATGAATAAGATAGGATACTAAAATTAGACAGTAAAATCACGGGGACTTTAGCAATATCAATGCAGCTACAGTGAAAATTACAGTTTTGTTTTATTTGATTTTATCTGATAGCTTTTCATGTCATTCATTTACCTGATCGTCACCGCATGATGACCATTGCACTTGTACAAAAATTATTATTTTTAGCTGCTGTTATTTTTATGGGCATTGGCTTTTATACGGCACTCGCTGGAGGTTATGCCTCTGATTATGGAGCAGAGGATGATAGCCTAGAACAAAAAAGCAAAATGACCATCTGTACAATTACACTAACACTGTCGGTTATATGCTTAATTGCGAGTTTGAGTCTTTTTGTTTATCGGATCGTTATTCTATTTGCATCATCTTCATAAAAATTAAGACATAAAAAAACCTTGGCATAAGCCAAGGTTTTTTGTCCGATTCGGTAAACGAATTAACGTTTAGAGAATTGAGGACGTTTACGAGCTTTACGTAAACCAAGTTTCTTACGTTCAACTTCACGAGCATCACGAGTAACGAAACCAGCTTGACGAAGAGCAGGTTTAAGAGTTTCGTCAGAAGCAATCAATGCACGAGTAATACCGTGACGGATAGCGCCTGCTTGACCACCGATACCACCACCAGCAACAGTGATGTAAAGGTCATATTTCTCAGTAGCTTCTAAAAGCTCAAGTGGTTGGTTAACAACCATACGAGCAGTTTCACGACCGAAATATTGTTCTAAAGAACGGTTGTTGATTACGAGTTTACCAGTACCAGCTGATAGGAAAACACGTGCAGTTGCGGTCTTACGGCGACCTGTACCATAGTTAGTAGCCATGTGCTGTATCCCTTAGATGTCCAAAACTTGTGGCTGTTGAGCAGTATGTGGATGCTCAGTACCAGCGTACACTTTCATTTTCTTGATCATTGCATAACCAAGAGGACCTTTTGGCAACATGCCTTTTACAGCACGTTCGAAGATTTCTTCTGGTTTGTGAGCAACTAATTTTTCGAAATTAGTTTCACGAATACCACCAGGGAAACCAGTGTGGCGATAATATTTCTTATCAAGTGATTTTTTACCAGTCACTTGAACTTGCTCAGCATTGATAACAACGATGTAGTCACCAGTGTCAACGTGAGGAGTATAAGAAGTTTTGTGCTTACCGCGTAAACGACGAGCGATTTCAGTCGCAAGGCGACCTAAAGTTTTGCCAGAAGCATCAACAACGTACCAGTCGTGTTGAACTTCAGCTGGCTTAGCGCTGAGAGTTTTCATTAAACCACTACCTATTATAGTTGGTTTGGACTATGGAAGCTGTCCAAACAAAAGGAGACGCGATTCTATACGAATACGTGAAGAATCACAAATGAAAATATAAAATTTCAAGCGCTGTATTGTAGTATATTTCTTCAGCAATAAACAGCAGATAATCCAGAAATTATAAAAAAAGCGGGTGAATGTAAATCATGTCGAATTCTAATCTGTTAAAAACCACACCTGACCCCTTATTTTGGCGACATTGGTGGTATTTAATGGGCTTATGTAGCACCTTGATTTTAAGCCCAACTTTTTTGTATTTGGTGTCTTTGCATGGGGCGGATGGCGCAATCATCGTTTTGTTGATGATGCTCACTTTATTTTTCCTTAGTTATTTATTGGTTTATCTGTTGATTGGATTATTGCTTGTGGGTGGTATGTGTTTTTGGTTGATAACGAACTACCCGCAGCATGTACCGACCGTTCAGCGCGGCATTGTAATTCTTATTGCATTGATTTGGATCATTGGCATTTCAGGTTTTACTTTCGGTTTCATTCCATACAATGTCGCACAACGCGCTTATTTTTGAGTTTTAGTCCGATATTTTTAGTCAATAAAATTAGGTCTGTCATGTGCATCACACAGTATAATAATGCTATTGCACACACAGGATAAACCCATGCTGCCTTTATATATCACGAGCGGTGAACCCGCAGGTATAGGACCTGATATTTGTTTGAGCTTAGCCAATCGAATAGATGAAAGGCCAATTGTGGTTCTTATTGATAAAGATTTGCTGATCAAGCGTGCTCAACAGTTAAAGCTCGAAGTTGAACTGATTGACTATGTTGGGCAGGAGGTGTCGGCAGCTCAAGGTCAGCTTTATGTGGAACATGTACCTGTGACTAAACCAGTTATTGCAGGTCAGTTAGATGTGAATAATGCAGCCTATGTGTTGGAGCAATTACGGCGTTCTGCAGATTATGCGATGTCTGGCAAAAGTGTCGGTGTTGCCACAGCGCCTGTGCAAAAGTCGATTATTAATGATGCCGGTATCCATTTCAGCGGACATACGGAGTTTTATCAAGAATTTGCAGGCGTTGAGCGTGTCGTGATGATGCTTGCGACCAAAACGCTCCGTGTCGCATTGGCAACAACACATTTACCGCTTCGTGATGTTGCGGATGCCATTACTCAAGAACGTTTGCATCAAGTCATTGATATTTTAATTCATGATTTAAAAACCAAATTTAAAAAAGATCATCCGCATATTTTAGTCTGCGGTCTAAACCCACATGCGGGTGAAGATGGCTATTTGGGCATGGAGGAGATTGAAGTGATCAATCCGGTGCTAGAGCGTTATCGCGCTCAAGGGGTGAATATGAGCCTGAGCTTACCTGCTGATACCTTATTTACCCCTGAAAATTTAAAAGATGCCGATGCGGTTTTGGCGATGTATCACGATCAGGGCTTGCCTGTGTTAAAGTCGCAGGGCTTTGGCGAAGCCATCAATATCACTTTGGGCTTACCGTTTATTCGGACTTCAGTGGATCACGGCACAGCACTGTCACTGGCTGGAACTGGTCTTGCTAAAAGTTCGAGTTTACAGGTGGCGGTCGATTTAGCTTTAGAATTAGCACGTGCGAAAAATAACGAAACTTAATAATAAAGGTTTGAATTTTATATGAATAATAGTAAAAAATTATCAAGAATAAAACAGGAAAATAACAAGATGCTTAGGGCGAAATCGATCATTCGCCCATTTTTTGGGATTGCGTTAGCGTTGATGCTGTCAGCATGTTCAACGCTCGCTACAGATCATCATTCTTGTGACTTAAAAGTATTATCGCTGCAAATTCCAAAACAGACGGAAGGATTTATACGTTTTGCATCACCGGCTGCCGTGGATGGCTTTAAACATAATCAGCAAAAATTTAATCAAGCGCTGACCGCGATGCATAAAAAATATGCGAATCGTGGCGGTGCTGATAAAATGCTTCAAGATGGGCAGGCAATCAATGCTAATATTGATCTGCTTGTACAGCATCAAAATAGCCTGAATGCGCTATATGAATATCAAATTCTTGTAAGTGAAACCATTCCAGGTATTCAAGCTGAATATAACCTTCTGGCTGATATGATGGCTAGAGCAAACAATTCAGCAATGCAAGCGATTATTGCTAAAAATCAAGTCTTTATTTCGGGACGGCTGTTGGATTCTTTGCTGAATTTAACTGATGTGAATTCTATTCATCCAGACGATTTAGATGACTTTTTAGCAGATTTTGAAACTTTCAATATTTATTTGAAGGCTCAACTGAATGGTAATCCTGAACTGGGTGTAGAGCGCGTAAACAATGCTGAAATGCGCGAAAGTTTGCTCTCCATTCAGGCTGAAACTGAAGAAATGATGAAATCTGAAACAATGGCTTTGTTGAAACAAAAAGAGCCATTGCTCAGTGTAATTAAAGCGGCTCGGGATAATGTGACCAAGTCCGAAGAAATTTTTGCTCGCTTGAGTGAATTTGAATCAAGTCAGTAATCGTTGTAATAAACCTATGCGGAGAATTTTATGTATCAAATTAATGCCCTAAACCCAAAAGATGAAGGGCATCACACGCGTAAGCGGTTTGGACAGAATTTCTTACATGATCAACGTGTTATTGCCAAAATTGTACGTTCGGTAAATCCGCGTACTGGTGACAATATTGTCGAAATTGGTCCCGGTCTTGCTGCGCTTACATCGCCGTTAATTGGTGAATGTGATGCTCTAACTGTGGTTGAGCTGGATCGTGACTTAGCCGCAGGTTTGCCGGGCCGTGTGCCGCATCCTGAGCGCTTGACCATTGTTGAAACTGACGCGCTGAAATATGACTTTACCGAGCTGTTTGCCGAAGGCCGTCCACTGCGTGTGGTTGGTAACTTGCCGTATAACATCTCGACACCGTTGTTATTCCATCTCTTGGAATTCGGGGACAAAGTCAAAGACATGCACTTCATGTTGCAAAAAGAAGTTGTGGACCGTATTACCGCTTCACCGAATACTAAAGAATACGGCCGTTTATCGGTGATGATCCAATACTTCTGCAAACCGACATTTTTATTTGAAGTACCGCCGGGCTCATTTAATCCGCCGCCAAAAGTCACCTCTGCGGTATTCCGTTTAGAGCCTTATGCTGTTAAACCGATTGTGGCGAAAGATGAAAAAGCGCTAGCGCGTTTGGTTTCACATGTCTTTACTCAGCGCCGTAAGACCTTGCGTAATAGCTTAAAAGGCATGCTGGTTGAAGATGGTTTTGAAAATGCTGGGGTTGATCCAATGGCGCGTCCAGAAACCCTAACACTTGCAGAATTTGTCGCATTAGCAGATCAAATGGTGGCTTAAATAATTATGACTCGCACTATTCGCTATAACTATGTCATTGGTGATGTTCAAGGTTGTTTTGAAGCATTAAAAGCTTTACTGAAAGAGATCGAGTTTGATGCAGACCAAGATTTTATATGGTTTGCCGGTGATCTCGTCGCACGGGGTGAAAACTCGGTAGGCGCTTTGCGGTTCATCAAAAAATTAGTGGATAGTGAAGTTGCGGCGACGGTACTGGGCAATCATGATCTGACTTTGCTGGCATGCGCTCGCGGTATTAAGGATATCAATCCTAAAGACAATATCGATGATGTGATTCACGCTTTAGAAAGTGATGATTTGATTGATTGGTTACGCAAGCAGCCGCTGTGTCTATTTCCGAATGAGCAAACCATTTTGACTCATGCGGGTATTCCTTTGAATTGGACTGCGCAGCAAACCACAGACTTGGCAAAGGAAGTGGAAGCGGTGATTGGTCATGACGACTTTGATGTGGCCGATGCGTTTCTTCAAGTGATGTACGGTAAAGAGCCGAACCTATGGTCGGATGATTTGTCTGGTCATGCGCGCTTACGCTGTATTACCAACTATTTGACCCGCATGCGCTTAACCGATGCAGAAGGTCGATTAGAGTTCAGTTTTAAAGATTCACTCGATGACCCTATGCCGAAGGGTTTTCAACCATGGTTTGAGTTTGAGTCACAAGCAGCTCAGACCCATCAAATTCTGTTTGGTCATTGGGCGGCTTTGCAAGGAAAAAGCATTTCAGCAAAAATCCAAAATGTGGATGGCGGATGTGTTTGGGGCAATCAGTTGATGGCCTATCGTTTAGAAGATCAGCGCATGTTTGCGGTCGATAATCCTGTAATGTAAGTATTTAAAAATAAAAAAGCCGCATTCGTGCGGCTTTTTTATTGGTGTGTGGATTAGTCTAAACGAATCCAAGTTTGGTTACGACCCAAGACTGAAACGCCAATACTTGCACGGATCGAAATACGTTTTCCTGTGCTGTTTAAGCGGACTTTAGCATCATAAACTTTGCCAGAAAGAGGGTCGATAATACGACCTTTTTCATAATTATTCGTATTATTAATTTGCTTTAAACCTTTAACAATTTCCATGCCGAGAATCGGTTGGTTGGTATAAGGCGCAGGGCACTTATTACAGTTTTTTTGCGGTGTATAGCCCGGACGTGGTGTAATTTTAATAATTTTACCGGTATAGGTATTATTTGATTCTTTGTGAATCGAAATAATTGCTTTTGCAGCTCCTGTTTTATCGTCAATTTGTTGCCATGTGCCAGCAATGTCATTTGCAAATGCAACATTCATCATACCCAATGTACATAGGCTGAATAATATTTTTTTAAACATGATCGCTTGTCCCCGAGAAGCATGATTTATGAGCACGTATGTTAGAAAGTTTATGAGAATAGTCAACTTTAATTTAAAAATAATTTGAAGATATTCGGAATAAGAAAAACCGCCATGTCGGCGGTTTTTTTACTTATTTGAGGTTACTCTTGGCGAATCCAAGTTTGGCTACGACCAAGTGCAGAAACACCCATATAACCCCGTAAAGTTAGGCGTTTCCCACTGGCATTTAAACGGATTTTTGTGTCGTAAACTTTGCCTGAAAGAGGGTCAATAATACGGCCTTTGTCGTAGTTATTAGTGCCTTCAATATGTTTTAAACCTGTTAAGATATCAAGGCCTAAGATTGGCTTGTTTTTGTAGGGTGCAGGGCAGTTTACGCAGGTGTCGCGTGGTGTATAGCCCGGACGCGGCGTCACTTTGATGATTTTACCCACGAATGTGCCATTACTTTCTTTACGGATTTCAATAATGGCTTTTTGTGAACCTGTTTTATCATCAATTTGTTGCCAAGTTCCTGAAAGGTCTTGAGCAAAAGCTGAACCACTCATTACAGCAGCTAAGAATAAGAGGCTCACTTTTAATTTTTTCATCAGATATTCCCTGTAGGTGGTTCACCTATATCAAATCAATTAACTGAATAAATTCAAAATTTATTCAGCGCGAATCCATGTCTGTGTACGACCAATCGCGGAAATCCCCAGATATCCACGTAAATGTAAGCGCTTACCATTGGCAGAAATTTTGCCTTTTAAGCTGTAAATTTTGCCTGCTAAAGGATCAATAATTTTTCCTTGAGAGTAGGTATTTTCACTTTCAAGTTTCAGCCCCTTAAATACATCCATCCCTAAAATAGGCTGGTTGGTATAAGGTGCAGGGCAATTCACACATTTTTCCTTTGGTGTATAACCCGGACGTGGCGTCACTTTTACAATTTTGCCGGTATAGGTGTCTTTGGCATCTTTTCGAATTTCGATCAGTGCTTTAGGCGAACCAGTTTTATCGTCAATTTGTTGCCAAGTCCCTGTAAGATCTTGAGCATAGAGTGCGGAGCTTGTAACTACAGCACCGAATAATGCAGCCCATTTCAAACTTTTTTCGATCATATTAATAATCCTTTATCAATACACTTTGTGAGGGTTTATTGATCATACTAGGTAATATTTAAACTTAGAGCAACTACTCTAAGCATAAATATTTACATTTTATTCGGGAAAGTTGACATGTTGCACAAAAGTGCCTTTACCAAAAATGTAACATCCACAGCACATCGTTCAATGTGTTGTGGTGTACCCTAGAATTTATATTAAGTTTATTTTTTATACAAAACAATCATTTAAAAGTGATTGCTCAGTCACATATTTTGTAGATAGAGTATGAAAGTTGGCAACCAGATTGCTGTGAATACTGCATTTACCGCCATGCCAAATGCCGCATAGCGCCCAGCAATGCTGCCGCGTTGCCAAGCTTGAGCTGTGCCAATCGCATGTGCAGCAAGTCCTAAGGCGAGTCCTGATGCACGTTCATCATGAATATTTTTGAGTATGATGGGTGAAAATGCTGCGCCAATCACCCCTGATAAAATCACAATCAAAATTACCAAAGGAATCGGGGAATGCAGCAGCGTCGCAATGTTGATGGCAATTGGGGTGGTCACTGCCCGTGTAGCAAAAGCCATAATGGTTGGATCTGACAAATGCAGCAAATAAGCCAGCCCCATAGGGAGGGCAACGGCACTGATACTGGCAAAGACTAAAATCCCGCCCACGGCTTTTAAAGGTAAATCATCGTAGCGCATCGCTGCTAAAGGAATGGCCAAGGCCACTGTGACATAGCCGAGTAAGTTATTGAACAGTGGATTCACCTGTGCCATATAACTTTCATAGGAAATGCCAAAAAGATAGAGCATACCAATGACGAAAAACATCCCAATCACAATCACGGGGATTTGCGGTAATTTTTTATTAATAGGTTTTGCGACAAGATAGGCGATCAAGGTAATGATGAATCCAGAGATGATTGAAAGCATGTTGATTCTCCTATAGCCATTTCTTAGACATTTTTGCGTAGACCCACAGCGGTATGAGGGTGCTGACAAAGAGAACAATCAAAAACATCGGAATTTCATCGCCTAAATGCATCATCATTAGCAATGAGCCCGCACTAATAGGTAGGAAGGCAAAGGCACTTTCTTTCATAATTTTATTATTGGTATCGACCAAACTGGCTGGAATTTTGTTGAATTTTCTCCAAAATGAAAGCACGATCAAGAGGCCAATCAAACCGACCAGATTGCCTAATTCTGGGTGATTGAATTGCTTCATGACCCAGACCGCGCCTTCACGGAAAATAATAATTAATGCAATAGTGCCTATCCAGGCTTTCCAGTCGATGCGCTTGATCCAGTCCATTTTTGTCTTTCGTTAAAATTATACTAATCAAGTTTTAACCGATTTAGTCTTTAATTTCAAATTCTTCAAGTGGACGTTGAAATTGTTGCGCACGCGTTCCCAAGATTTCTTCGATGGGTAAATGTGCCTGTTTAATCAGTTGTTCTAACTTATGTGGGGCAATGATGACGTGCAGAATCAAGTTGCCTTGTTCATCATAACTTTCATTTTGGATCACATTGAGCGCATACAGTTGTGTTCTTAATTTGCCATAAGCCGGTTTTAGACGAACTTCAAAGCTTTGAATCTGTCCCATTAAGCATTCTTGAACCGCTTGGCGTAATAAGGGTAGACCTTTACCACTATGTGCTGAGACATAAACACGTTCCGGCTGATGTGGCTTGCCATAGATGATTTTAGGATCTTCGCCACTGACATCAATTTTGTTATAAACGCGCAGAATCGGAACATCGACACCAATTTCTTTCAGTACTTTTTCGACAGCCTCGATTTGTTCCATCATGTCCGGACTGCTGGAGTCAATGACATGTAACAATAAGGTCGCCTCCAACGTTTCTTCTAAGGTGGCTTTAAACGACTCGACCAGTGAGTGCGATAAATTACGCACAAAACCTACAGTATCTGCGAGAACTAAGTTGCCGATGCCATCCCAATGTAGACGGCGTAAAGTTGGGTCAAGTGTCGCAAACAGTTGGTCTGCTGCATAGACATCACTTTTTGCTAAATTATTAAATAAGGTCGATTTACCAGCATTGGTATAACCCACCAATGACACGGTTGGAACAGCAGCTTTTTGACGTGCCACACGACCTTGCATACGTGTTTGGCGGACTTTCTCAAGTTTCGCTTTGAGTTGTCCCATACGGAGCTTGAGTAGCCGACGGTCAGTTTCCAGCAGCGTTTCACCCGGTCCACGTAGGCCGATCCCACCTTTTTGGCTATCGAGATCGCCACGACTACGAATCAGTCGTGAAGCCATATGTTGTAATTGGGCCAATTCAACTTGCAACTTACCTTCATAGGTACGTGCGCGTTGGGCAAAAATATCTAAAATTAATTCTGTACGATCGACCACACGACAACGCATGATGCGTTCAAGATTACGTGCTTGGGCAGGGGTGAGGGCATGGTCAAAGATGACCAATTCGGCTTCATGCTCTGCAACCACTTCGGCAATTTCTTCAGCTTTCCCTGAGCCAATAAATAATTTGGCATCAGGCTTGATACGCTGTGCATGCACATGTTGCAGAATATTGGCACCTGCAGATTGAGCAAGTAAGTGGAATTCTTCGGCATCAAGGTCTGCAAGCATTTGTACTGCCACACTGACTAAAATTACGCGTTCACCGCTCGCTTGATGTTGATTTAAATTTTCCACTCAGCACACACTCCTGTTTAAAGATTCATTTTAGGCGAAAATGCAGTGCGAGGGTTAATCTAAGTGAGGAATTAATGGCTAAGTTCTGTATGTCGTGCTATTCAATTAGAGAGAGCTTCGAAAGCTCAGCGCCAATAAGAAAAGCACACTCACATATATCAATGAAAAACAAGCAATGGCTTTAAACGCTTGCCATGAAGAAATAGGGGGATGGTCCGAATGTGAGTGATTCATAATTTATAACCTTTAAAACCGATATAAAAATCATATTTGATTTTTAAAAACGATTAAAATGGGAAAATATTATCTTCGACTTCGGTTTTTATGATCAATGCAAAAAAACTGTCTTCGGTATATGATGATGAAAATTTACGCCAAATTGTGGCACCGTGTCCTTTTAGTGAACCGTTTATGAATCAACCTCAAATCGTCAATACACCGCAAATTAATGTGTTTTCAAAATTTTATTTGTATTGTAAAAAAGTCGGTGCAGCAGCTGTTGCCGTGACGCAGGGTTTTTATTTGGTTTATCGTCATCAATTGTATAAAGACCCGAATAACCCGCAAAATACCCGCTATGTGCAGTATTTTTGTCGCAAGTTATGCAAAGTATTTAATCTTGAAGTCAAAGTGCATGGCGAAATTCCACGTCAACCAGCCCTTTGGGTAAGTAATCATATTTCATGGTTAGATGTGGCAGTTTTGGGTTCTGGCGCACGTGTTTTCTTTTTGGCGAAAGCTGAAATTGAAAAATGGCCGGTACTGGGTAATTTGGCGAAAGGCGGTGGCACCTTATTTATTAAGCGTGGTTCTGGCGACTCAATTAAAATTAAAGAACAAATTACGGGCTTCTTAAAACAAGATACGCCGGTACTCTTTTTCCCAGAAGCCACCACTTCAGATGGCAGCAAAATTAAAAAAATTCATGGTCGTATTTTAGGTGCGGCAATTGAAGCCGAACGTCCAGTCCAAATTTGCTTAATTTGCTATGTGAATCAGGACGGTGAACTCGATAATATTGCGCCCTATGTCGGAGACATTAGCTTTGATCGACATGTCAAAAATGTCTTAGAAATGCCGAAAGTCACAGCGCATCTGATGACATTGCCCGCAATTGATTCGGCAGGTCATACTGTTGACAGTCTGACACAAGAAGTGCAGCAAAAAATGAATCAGGGATTGGCAGAACTTCAAGCCAAAGTCCTTAAAGCGCCAGTTCCAGTTGATGCATAATGAATTAATGATACATGCTGCAAAGGGGATACCTTTGCAGCACAATCCTTACATAAAGCCTTCGAGCGGCAACCAAGAGATAAATTTCACCCCTGCTTTTTGCCACCACTTGATTTTCGGTTCACGTGGATAAATACGCGTTTGACCATTTGACAACTTAATTTTCCAATTGATCTGTTGGTCTGCATTGAGTACTAACTTATAGGCATATTTACTCAAATTTTCATCCATGGTGTAGTGGACTGCTTTGGCTAAGCGTGGGCTATTCAGTAATACCCCAATTTCAGTATTTAAATATGCTGAGCGAGGGTCAAAGTTAAATGAACCAATAAAAACTTGTTTTTCATCAATTGCCATCAGTTTGGCATGTAGGCTCGAACGGCTTAAGCCCTTCAGACTGACTTTAGCTTTTTCAGCGAGCTCTTTGGTATTGGTGTTGAGGTTTTCTGCATCAGGTCTAGAGAGAAATTCATAGAGTTGAACGTCGTGTTCCAAGAGATCTTGACGATATTTGCTATAAAAAGCATGAACCAATGGTACGTCATTGGCCTGGAATGAGTTGGTCAAGACTCTGACTTTTACGCCATCGGCACTGAGGTTTTTTAGGCGTTCAGCCCCTTTTTTTTCTGGGACAAAGTAGGCTGAAACGATATCGACACTTTGTTCAGGTTTATCTAAACGGTTGAGGAGCTGAAAGTTGAGGTGCTCTTCTTTTTTGGCTTTAGATTTGATTTTGCTCGGGGAATCTTTGACGACTTCGGCTTTGACCCAGTCAAATTGGATTTTATTGTTGAGCCAGTCATCAAAGGCATGTGAACGGTTAGCTAAGTCCAAATAATTGACCACAGTGGCTTCTTGGTTATAGTCATCGAGTTGTTGTTTGAGACTGTCAAAGCGCAAACTATAGTGGCGTGGATTGACCAATTGACGTACTGGAAAGGCATAATCATCATTCCAATATTCGTCAAAAGAATGGATGATTTCATCGGATGCCGCACCGACCAACATGACGTCGACATCGGAAAATTGATAATTATCACTGACGTTATAGTATTGGTTACTCATATTGCGACCACCAATCAATGCGATTTGATTGTCTGCAATAAAGCTTTTGTTGTGCATACGACGGTTGATGCGTTTTAGATCCAACACCATATCGACAGGGCGGAAATGTCGGAAGCGGTACGGGTTATACAGTTTGACATCAATATTGGTATGTTGGTCGAGTGCCATATAAATGCCTTCCATTTTTTTTGCATTATTGTCATCGACCAATAAACGAATTTTCACCCCACGATCTGCAGCTTTGATCATGGCATGTAGGGCCAAAGCACCAATTTTGTCGTTATCCCAAATATAGTATTGTAAATCTAAACTTTTTTCGGCCTTATTGATTAGCTCAATTCGAGCCGCTAAGGCTTCTAATGGGTCATACAGAACGTGGTAACCGGTTAAATTAGGATTTTGTTCACGTAGCGGCAGCACAATTTTCGCAAGGCTAGTATCGTCAGTGGGAGTATTAAAGGCATATTCCACAGGTTGAGTTTGCTGTTTAGGCAAGGTACTACATGCAGATAAAGTCAAAACAAGGCTACAACTCAGCAAAACCGCCTTAGTGTGGTTGTGTATGAAGGGCAAATTCTGCTGTTTCGGTGTAGCTGAGTTCATACTGTTAGACATACTAAAAAATTTGATTTGAGTATAAGTGTCAGCTGTGAAAAGATAAATATAGTGACCGAGTTTTCTCGTTAGGCAAATTGTAGAGCAAATGTATGTGGGAATTAGATTCCGTAGTGATGTATTTTTATATCGGGTTGGCTGTGCTGGGCGTTTGGGCAATATCCCAAGCTTGGTTAAGTCAGTCGCGCACGGAAACGATTCATCCGTTTAAAGCCTTCGTACATTTGTTGGCATTTTATCTCTCGTATTTACTTATTCCTTTATTCTTCTTTAGCTTTTATGCAGGCTGGAGTGGCTATTATTCACTACATGAAGCGATTTTTGTCGGTGCTGTTACGGGGCTTTTATGCTATGCCCGCTTTATCGAGCCGCACATGATTCAGGTGAAAAAATGCCAATATCAATTAAACGAAACACGACAATTATTAAAGCCAGTTCGCATTGCTTTAATTGGTGATTTACACATTGGTTTATTTTCAGGTCATGAACGTCAGTTAAAAATGATCGTCGATAAAATCAATGCGCAAAATCCTGATTTGGTCGTGGTTGCAGGGGATTGGACTTACGAGCCAGAAAATAAGTTAGCTGAAGAATTGGCTGTACTGAAAAAAATTATTGCTCCAATTTATTCGGTGAATGGTAATCATGATGAGCAATATCCCGGTCCGCCTATTCAAGCGCTGTTAAAACATGCATTAGAAAGTAATCATGTGGTGGATATCGAAGGGCAAGTGGTGGAATTTAATGAGTTTCGCTTATTAGGCGTTGGGGATTTGTGGGCAGGTAAAGCCGATATGCGCTATTTGCCAGAATTGCCACAAGATAAGCCTTGGATCATTTTGTCGCATAATCCAGATACCGTCGATATGGTACCTAAACTTCCGGGACGACCATTGATGTTGTCGGGTCATACACATGGTGGACAAGTGGAATTGCCATGGTTGACCGATTATGTAATGAAAAAAGTGTCGATTTTAGGTCATAAAAAAGGGCTATATCAGCATGACAATGCAGATGTCTTTGTCACTGTTGGTACGGGCATGGTTGGGGTACCTTTCCGTTTTCTTGTGCCACCGACCATTGATATTATCGAGTTGGTTTAATCAAAAACTACCGTTCATTATCGCTAAACGGTTTGGTGAATGTTCTTCTTGATGTAGAGCTACAGGCCTTGTTTGGTTAATAAAATTGAATCGTGCCATTCATTTGCTGTTTGAAATTAAGTGAATGACCGTGTCTTGCAACATAAGATGTGTATTGCTACTCAGTGGGATCTAAGCTGCATGCATGAATTTAATTATTTAAAATGCTGTCAACTACAGAGTATTCATCAGTTCATTGACTCAATTTGAGACATAAAAAAGCCAGCAATATGTGCTGGCTTTTTTATTATGTACAGATTAAACCTGATTATTCACATCATCATTTTTGGTTTCGCGAATCATTAAGAACGCGATCAATGAAAGGATTGATGCCGCAGTTAGGTAGTAACCTACTGCATATAAACCATAGCCAGTTGCAAGTTTAGTTGCGATCAGTGGTGCGAAAGATGCACCAAAAATACCTGCCATGTTAAAGGTTAAAGCTGAACCTGTGTAACGTACAGACGTTGGGAAGATTTCAGACAATACCGTACCAATTGGACCATAGGTTAAACCCATGATCGCAAGACCGATACATAGGAATAAGAACACCATCGCAGTACTGCCAGACTCAAGCATGCTTGAGAAGACTAAGCCAAACAATGCAGATACAACACATACCGCAATCGAAGTCGTTTTACGACCAAATTTTTCAGCAAATACAGCAGAAAGTGGAATGAAGGCAGCGAAACAAAGTGTGGCAACCAGTTGAAGTTTTAAAAATTCTTCACGTGTGTAACCAAGCTGGGTTGTACCCCATTGTAAAGCGAATACTGTGGTTAAGTAGAACACAACGAATGTACAAATCGCGGCAATCGTACCGAGAATTAACATCCCCCAGTGCTTAGTGATCACTTCTTTGAACGGAATATTTACTTCTTTTTGCTTATCCAAAACTTTTTGGAACGCTGGTGTTTCATGTAATTTTAAACGAATCCACAGACCAACAATAACCAATAGCGCACTTGCAATGAATGGAATACGCCAACCCCATTGCATAAACTCAGCTTCAGACATGAAGTGACCTAAGGTCAAGAATGAGCCTGTTGCAAGAATAAAGCCGATTGGCGCGCCCAATTGAGGGAACATACCATACCAAGCACGTTTGCCTTCTGGCGCATTTTCAGTTGCAAGCAGCACGGCACCTGACCATTCACCACCTAAACCCAGACCTTGACCTAAGCGACAAAGTGCAAGCATGAGCGGAGCAGCGATACCAATTTGAGCATAGGTTGGAAGCAAGCCGATACATACCGTTGAAATCCCCATGGTGAGGAGAGCGGCAACTAATGTGGCTTTACGACCGATACGGTCACCTAAATGGCCAAAGAATGTTGCACCAATCGGGCGAGCAATAAAGGCAATCGCAAACGTTGCTAAAGATTGAATTGTTGCGGTTGTTGGATCTGTACTTGCAGGGAAGAATAGATGCGGGAAGATAATTACAGCCGCAGTTGCATAGATGTAGAAATCGAAGAATTCGATTGTGGTACCTACAAGACTTGCTGTAAGTACGCGGAATTTTGAATTTGTTGGTTGCTGTTCAGTGGCAGCAGCACTTGAAGACGCCATGGTGGACCTTACACTTACTAAAAATAATTGAACTTAGTTTTAAAAGCGTAATCTTTTTAAAAAAGGCGTAATTTCTTAAAAAAATACGAAATACCAACTTACGAACTGCGGGATTAGGGTCACTAAAGAATGCAGTGTCAGTGGGTTATATCACGTAGAGATAAATCGACAGGAAATGTGATCCTGCACCTATCAATACAAAAATATGCCAGATAGCGTGTGTATATCTTACCTTTTTTAAGGCATAAAACAATGCACCGATTGTATAAGATAGCCCGCCAATGATCAGGTAGGTTAAAGCTTGATCAGATAAAAAGCGTTGCATATCATCTATTACCAGTACTGCAAGCCATCCCATCACCAAATAAGCAATCAACGAAATCTTTTGAAAACGATGAATGAAAATTAATTTGAATAGTGTTCCAATAGCGGCAATAACCCACAGTGCAATGAGTAAATAATGCGCTTTGGTGGTAGGCAGTGCGATTGCCAGAAACGGGGTGTAAGTACCTGCAATTAAATAATAGATTGCGGTATGGTCGAGCTTTTTGTACCAACCACGGCGCTCAGGAGACTCTGCGAAGTGATATAGACTCGAAGCCGAAAATAATAACAGCATACTGAATGCATACACCCAAAGTGCAAGCCATTGTCCAGTTGGAAGATATGATCCTTTTAAAATCAGTAGGATACCTGCGATGGCAGACAACGCTGCACCGAAAGCATGGGTATAGAAATTCAGTCTTTCTTCAGCTGGGTCATAAGCTAAAAGATGGGGAGCATTCATAACGTATCTTTTATAATAATTTAAATATACATATGTATAGTAATTCAATTTTGCTTTTGGTGTAAGAAGATTTAAAATTGTTTTGCAAATTTATCTAGGTTTATATTATGTCATCTTTGGCTTCTCCCTCTACGCAAGAGCAGCAATTTTTAGCAGCCTTTCAGCAAGCCATTGAAACACAGCGTTTTGATCGCATGATTTTGAGTCAGTATAAAGGTGAATTAGACCAATTAGAAAAAATGACCTTACGAGTCATTTCGCTGCAAGGTGAGTCATTTCTCAGCTGTTTATATCGTTACAAAACTCAAGATATCACCAAAAATTATCCAATCGCATCTGCATATCAACAAGTCGAAAGTTTATTGAGTTGTTGTAAGCAAGCCAACCTGATGACCTTGGATGAAGAAATTCAGCTTAAGAAAAATAAAAAGAAAGCCATGCTAAGCATCAGCAAAAAGCAGCCAACCTTAGGGAAAAATCCTACGGAGCAGCAAGGACATGATCGAGCGAAACACCGCTATGTCGATCAAAACAGTTATTTCTTACAGCTACTCGGTATTACGGATGCAAAAGCACAAATTATTCCGAGCATGGCACGTAAATGGAAACAAATTAATAAATTTGTAGAAATTTTTTCAGGTGCTTTAAGCCAGATCAAAGAAACCGATCAATCTCTGCATGTTGTAGATTTTGGTTCATGTAAAGGCTATCTGACTTTTGCATTATATGATTATTTAGCAAAACACCAGCAAGTGCCTAAAGTGACAGGGGTTGAGCTGAATCCGAAAATGGTGGAATTTTGCCAAAGCGTTGCACAGCAGTCGAATTTCAGCCAACTTGATTTTTTCCAAGGCGATGTTCGTACCTATGCGCCTGAGCGCTTAGATGTCATGATTGCGCTGCACGCCTGTGATGTGGCGACGGATTTTGCGATACATACCGGCATTCGATTAAATGCGCAAATGATCATGTGTGCGCCGTGTTGTCATAAAGAACTGCGTCCGCAATTGAAAGCGCCGCAAGTACTTGCACCGATGTTGCAATTTGGTATTCATGCAGGCCAGCAAGCAGAGATGCTTACTGACACGATTCGTGCACTTTTATTAAAAGCATATGGTTATGAAACCAAAGTCTTTGAATTTGTGGCACTTGAACATACCAGTAAAAATAAAATGATCTTGGCAACCAAACGTGCAGACTATGTCGAACCTGATCAAGCGGTATTGGCACAGATTCAAGCTTTAAAAGACATGTATGGCATTCAAAAGCATTCGTTAGAATTATTGTTAAATGATCAATGGGACCAGCAAGATATTGGCTGTAAATGCTAAAGGATGAAGGGATGCAGCAGTTAAATATTCAATTCGGTCCGTGGGAGCAACTGGCATCTGCAGCTCGATCGATACGTGAACAGGTCTTTATTTTAGAACAGCAGATATCGCCCGAAGATGAATGGGATGCAGAAGATGAGATTTCACTGCATTTTATTGTTCATGATGGGATGAAAGCTATTGCAACTGCACGTTTGTTGAAAAATAACAGTATAGGTCGTGTTGCTGTTTTAAAGGCTCATCGCGGTCAGGGGATTGGTAAAATCTTGATGCAAGCCATCATTCAACAAGCGACATTAGAGCAACGTGAATATTTAAAACTATCTTCACAAGTGCATGCTATCCCTTTTTATGCAGCGTTGGGTTTTGTTGTTGAAGGTGATGAATATTTAGATTGTGGTATTCCGCATCAAGATATGTATATGGCTTTGGCTTAAATACGTAAAATTGGACATCTATAAATAAAAAAACGCTTAATATTTTAAGCGTTTTTTTATATAGATGAGGTCAAAGCTTAGTGACCATGATCATTCGATGCAGTAGGTTCAGGGCTCATGTCATCCATATGTGCATGTTGTTCTTCGGTCATCTGCATATCTGCTGCAGTCGGTGCAGATGCTTCACGAGCTGCTTGATCAGCTTGCGCCTTTTTCAACGCTTCTTCTGACATCACAGGGGCATTTTTAAATGCATGCTGTTGAGTATTGTCTTTTTTCTGTTGGCTCGGCATATAGTCTGGTTCATTGGTCACAGCAAGCCAGAAAATACCCATGAATAGCGCACCTAAAATACAGAAGATAATCAGTGCTTTCCAGCCCCATGGTGATTTTTCAGGAGAAGTATGATCTGTCATAACAAGCTACTCAATCGGATAAAAAGAAATCAAAAAACTTGTTACTTTATAACATAAAACAGATGAGAGTTCGCGTAAAATCTAGACTTGTTTGCAAACACGCGACTGAGAAGGAAAATAAAAAGGAGCCGAAGCTCCTTTTGATGTGATTGAACAGCAAAATTTGCATGCTCAAAATGAATAATTAAATCTGCTCAGCTTTCGCCACTTTGTCTTTCAGCAATTGCGGTGCTTTGAAGCGTTCGCCATATTTTGCTTCTAGTGTATTGGCACGTAATAGCGCTTTTTCCAAACCATATTGGTTTAAAAATTGAAGTGCACCACCTGTCCAAGGGGCAAAACCAATCCCGAAGATTGATCCGACATTGCCATCGACAGTCGATTCCAAAACACCTTCTTCTAGGCAGCGTAAGGTATCGAGTGACTGTACAAACAGGAAGCGGTCAATCATTTCCTGTTCAGAAATAGCATTATCTTTCTGCCATTTGCTCAAGCCATCCCAGAGATGCTTTTTACCGCCTTCAGGGTATACATAAAAACCTGCGCCGGCAGCTTTACCTTTACGTCCGAACTCATGAATCATTGTCTGAATCACCTCATCCGCACCTGAACGTGGTAGGTCTTTGCCTTCGGTTTGTAGGGCTTTACGTGTCTCGGCCGCAACATGCTCAGAGAGTGTTAAAGACACTTCATCTTGAATCGCCAATGGACCTACAGGCATGCCGGCTTTCAGCGCAGCCATTTCAACGCGGGCAGGGTGCACGCCTTCAGCCAATAGACGTAAACCTTCTTGCACAAAGGTGCCAAAGACACGGCTAGTAAAGAAGCCACGACTGTCATTCACCACAATTGGTGTTTTACCAATTTGCTGTACATAGTCATAGGCTTTGGCTAAGGTTTCAGCCGAGGTGTTTTTACCTTTAATAATTTCGACCAATTGCATTTTGTCGACAGGACTAAAGAAATGCAGACCGATAAATTTAGCTTGATCTTGAGATGCATTGGCTAAACCTGAAATAGGCAAAGTAGAGGTATTGGATGCAAAAATGCCGCTATCTGCCAGATAGGTTTCTGTTTCTTGCGTCACTTTGGCTTTCAGTTCGACATTTTCAAACACAGCTTCAATGATCAAGTCACAGCCTTGTAGGTCGGCAGCATCTGCAGTGGCATGAATCAGTCCTAAAACTTGATCACGTTTTTCTGCACTTAAACGACCTTGAGATACTTTTTTATCTAGCAGTTTTTGGCTATAGGCTTTACCTTTTTCAGCTGCTTCAACAGAAACATCTTTGAGTACAACTGCAATGCCTTTTGATGCCGTGGCATAAGCGATGCCTGCACCCATCATGCCTGCGCCTAAAATGCCGACTTTAGTGGCTTGCCATTTCGCGACGTCTTTTGGACGGCTTGCACCTGACTTAATGGCGTTAAGACCATGCCAAAAGGTGCCGATCATGTTTTTAGAAATTTGACCAGTTGCAAGGTAAGTAAAATAACGTGATTCAATCGTGAGCGCCGTATCGACATCGACTTGAGCACCTTCAACCGCTGCTGACATAATGGCTTCAGGCGCAGGGTAACAGCCCTTGGTTTTGTCACGCAGCATAGCAGGGGCAATGGCGAGCATTTGCGCCACAGTTGGAGTCGATGGTGTGCCGCCCGGAATTTTATAGCCTTTTACATCATAGGGCTGCTGTGATTTTGGATTGGCTTTGACCCACGCAATGGCTTTGTCCATCAATTCTTCAAGGCTATCTGCAGTGTCTTGAATCAGCCCTAATGATTTGGCTTTTTCGACACCAATTTGTTTGCCTTCCATTAAGAGTGGAAATGCATTTTGCAGACCCAATAAACGTACCATACGGACGATACCGCCACCGCCCGGCAGTAAGCCTAAGGTCACTTCAGGTAAGCCAAATTTAGCCTTAGCATCATTAAGCGCAATACGATAATGACAGCCGAGTGCTAACTCCCAGCCACCGCCAAGCGCTGTGCCATTTAAAGCTGCCACAACTGGAATGCCACGGGTTTCGATATAACGCAGTTTAGCTTTCATCTCTTCAATCATATTGAAGAATTCAGTCGCATGTTCAGGTGTGGCTTGAATCAGTTCGTCTAAATCACCGCCTGCAAAGAAGGTTTTTTTGTTCGAGCGGAAAATAATCCCTGCAATATTTTCATCTGCTTGCAGTTTGTCTACCGTTTCAGCCAGTGCAGCACGGAAGTCTGCATTCATGGTGTTGGCAGATTGGTTTGGAGAATCTAAAGTTAAAATGACGATATTGTCGGCATTTTTTTCAAATTGAATTGCGCTCATTTTAGTCTCCTTATACCAACTCAATAATCGTTGCGATGCCCATACCGCCACCGACACACAAGGTCGCTAAACCGCGCTTTTTACCTTGGCGTTCTAGTTCATCCATCAGGGTTCCTAAAATCATGGCGCCTGTTGCACCCAGCGGATGTCCTAATGCAATTGCGCCGCCATTCACATTGACTTTGGCAGGGTCAACCTTGAGTTCGGTCATAAAACGCATCACCACTGCAGCAAAGGCTTCATTCACTTCAAACAGATCAATATCATCAATGGTTAGGCCAGCTTTGGCTAAGGCTTTACGTGCAGCAGGTGCAGGGCCAGTCAGCATAATCGTCGGGTCTGCGCCCACCAATGCAGTTGCAAGCACTTTGGCGCGCGGTTTCAGGCCTTGCTCTTTGACCGCTTTTTCAGAGGCAAGCAATACTACGGCAGCACCATCGACGATGCCCGATGAGTTCCCTGCATGGTGTACATGGTTGACTGCGCCGACTTCAGGATATTTTTGCAAGGCGATGGCATCAAAGCCCATTTGCCCCATCATGGCAAAACTTGGGTTGAGTTTGCCTAAGCCTTCTGCTGTGGTCGTTGGTTTAATAAATTCATCTTTGGCTAAAACAGTGATGCCTGCTTTGTCTTTAACTGGAACGACAGATTGGTCAAAGTAACCATTGGCTTGCGCTGCGGCGGCTTTTTGCTGAGAGTTGGCTGCAAAGGCATCCACATCTGCTCGGCTATAACCGTCAATGGTAGCAATTAAATCTGCCCCAATGCCTTGTGGTATAAAATCACAAGCCATATTGGTTTCAGGATCGAGCGCCCAAGGGCCGCCGTCACTGCCCATCGGCACACGAGACATCGACTCTACACCGCCTGCAACCACCAGATCTTCCCAGCCAGAACGCACCTTTTGTGCAGCCATATTTACGGCTTCCAAACCTGAGGCGCAAAAACGGTTGATTTGTACGCCTGCCACATCATTGTCCCATCCGGCCGCAATCGCTGCGGTTTTGGCAATGTCCGCACCTTGGTCACCAATGGGGGTCACGCAGCCCAGTACAATGTCGTCTACTGCAGCGGTGTCAAATTGATGTCGGTTTTGTAATTCGTTCAATAAACCGGTCAGTAGGCTAATCGGTTTAACGGCATGTAGTGAACCGTCTTTTTTTCCTTTGCCGCGCGGTGTGCGAATGGCATCAATGATGTAAGCCTCGCTCATAATCCTGTCCTTATGATCTATAAATTTTTATTGGTTTTTTGAGTGTACGGATTAATCAAGCCAGTGCAATGATGAGAACGGGTGAGTCGTTTGATATTTTTGGTCAACGCTTGCTGCTGAATAAGATAAAAATCAACCTGCATATTGATACCGAGGATCGGTTAAGATCAGTTGCTATCGATTCAGTACATATTGAAGATCTGCATGCATAAAAATGTGAAGCGAGTATTGAAAGGTCTGGCTTGGCTTGTTTTTGCAGGCTGCTTAGGTTTTGTATGCTTGATCGGTTTTTATATTTATATGATCTATGGCATTCATCCCGCAGATGAGGGGACGGGCGGTTTAGCCTGTGAGTATGATCGAAATGATCATGTGACCAAGGCAGAAATGTATCGGATACAGGATGGCAAACGCGTGATCACGCCCGTCGATCCATTGCTTTGTCAAAAACAACGTGCAGATTTTCCGAAATAAAAAAACCTGATCGAGATCAGGTTTTAGAGAATGCTATTTTTGAATATTGCTTAATGATAACCATGTAATTGGCGATATAGGCCTGGTGTTACACCGGTCCACTTTTTAAATGCACGGTGGAAAGTACTGGTTTCACTAAAGCCGACTTGCTGTGCAACATCTTCAAGCGTTAAGTCTGGATTAAGCAATAAGTGAATTGCAGCATCTCGACGTAAAGCATCTTTTACACCTTGGTAGCTCTTACCTTCAGCGGCTAAACGACGACGAAGTGTTTGTGGCGATAGATACAGCATTGACGCAACATCGTTCAAGGTTGGCATTTCTTCGCCAATTTGACTCTTCAGCACATCACGGATACGAGATGTTAATGAATTGGTATTTTTAAATTTAACCAATAACTGTGCAGGAGCCGCTTTTAAGAATTCTTCAAGCGTTTCTTCGTTTTGACGAATGGGTAAATCTAAATAATCCGCTGCAAATGTAATTTCAGTTCGTGGTGTATCAAACTGCATGACAGGTGCAAAAAACAAGGCATCATATTCGTCAGCATGTTCAGGACGTTCATAACCGAAGTGAACACGCTCTAAAGGCAGACGACGTTCAATCAACCAAGAAGCGAGACCATGCCAAATCATCAGCATACTTTCTGTAATGAAATGGTCTGGGTCCATAGATTTTGGAATTTGAGGAACTAAACGTGCTTCGTGCTTATCACGTTCTAGTGTCACCGACCATTCATCACCAAACAGTTTGTAGAACTGCGAAGACAATTCGAGTGCATCACCGAGGGTTTTTGCATGAATAATCAATTGGCACATAATGGCAAAAGTACCCAAGCGGCGCGGTTGAATATCAAAACCGACATGTTCGTCTTGGGTCACCATCCACAACATTTTAATAAAACGTGTGTATTGTTCAGGTGAAATACGGGCTTTGGGTTGGCGTAGAAGTTCAGCCTCAATGCCAACATGAGACAATAAAGTTTCGACATCCATGCCGAGACGTCTCACACCAGTTAAGGCTGCGTTGACGAAATGGATACTGATCGTATCACGACTCATGTTTAATCCTTCAGTCTCTTTAATGTTCACAAATGTTTGACCTAAATGACGCTAAAAAAAGAAATCATGGCAATTTACAACAGCGGTTTTGCCATTTTTACATGGTAAATTGCCGAAACTATCAAGGTAAATGGCTGAACATGACATTGTTTTAATCATTTTATATTTCTACCATGGATAAAAAATCTACACAATTAGAGAAAAATATCCATGGAAGCTGCTTTAAAAGGATTGAAAGTACTCGACTTTTCGATATTACTCCCAGGGCCATTTGCGACCTTGTATTTGGCTGACATGGGTGCGGAAGTTGTGCATATTGAGTCACCGACGCGTCCCGATCTAGTTCGTTTGATGCCACCTTATGCCAATGGGCAAGCCACAGCGCATAGTTATTTAAATCGCAATAAACAATCCATCGCATTAGATTTAAAAGATCCGAAAAGTATTGAATTGATCAAAGCCAAAATTTCAGATTTTGATGTCGTCGTAGAACAATTTCGTCCAGGTGTCATGCAACGCCTGGGTTTGGATTATGCAGATTTGGCCGAAATTAATCCGCGACTTATTTACTGCTCGATTACGGGTTATGGTCAAACTGGGCACTACAAAGACCGCGCAGGGCATGACATCAATTACTTGGCTTTATCAGGCATTTCAGGTCATAGCGGACGCCAAGATAGTGGCCCGCCACCGATGGGGATTCAAATCGCCGATGTCGCAGGCGGATCAATGCATGCAATTACTGGCATCTTAGCTGCGGTGATTGAGCGTTACCGTAGCGGTTTAGGGCAATATATTGATATTTCCATGACCGATTGTGCCGTCGCATTGAACAATATGGCTGCAGCTGGCGTATTGGCTGCCAATGCGGTAACCGCGGCAGAAACTGCACATCTGAATGGCGGAAGTTTCTATGACTATTATCGAACTCAAGATGGTCGTTATCTGTCTATAGGTGGTCTAGAGCCGCAGTTTTTACATGGATTGGCGCAAATTCTAGATTTACCCGCTTTAGCGACGCAAGGCATGTCATTTGATCCGCAAGACCAGACTGAAATTAAGCATGCAATTGCCCGAAAAATACTAACCAAAACATGGGCTGAGTGGAAAAAGATTTTTGCCTCTCAAGATGTCTGTGTGGAACCAGTTTTAAGTTTGGACGAAGCTCTAAATTCACAATTGGCCCAAGAGCGGCATTGGTGTGTTGAAGTTCCGCTACAAGAAGGCGACACAATGACACAAACTCAACTGGCATGTCCGATTAAATTTTCTAGATCAGCATTGATTTATACCCATGTGGGTAAAACTTTAGGTGCGGATAATTGGTTATGAATGGTATAAAAAAAGGTGATAAGTTAAACAATAAAACCTTTAAAATCTCTTAATTAGATAAACATCTATGTAAATATTGAGAGTTGTTAACAAAAAAATAAATAAATTATACAAATGTGAGAGTATTATATGAACTATTAACACAATTGGTATATAGGTCTCCAAATGAAAATAGCTGTGAGTAAACTTGGATCTTTATATCTTAGCCTCGGAATAATGCTTGCGGGTTCAGCAACCCAAGCGGCAACTGCTGCAGATGCTTTCAGTTCTGAAAGCCCATGGATGTTCGGTGATTGGAACGGTCAACGAACAGCGCTTCAACAGAAAGGTTACGATTTTAGTTTTAGTTATGGTGGCGAATTAGCTACTTTGTTAGATGCAAAGCATGCTTCAAGTCATGGCACTGAATATGCGGACCAATTCGCGATTGGGGCACATCTCGATTTAGAAAAAATTGCGGGTTGGAAAGATACCGAAGCGCAAATCAATATCACTGAACGTAATGGTCGTTCATTGTCTCAAACTTCAGATGCATTAAATGGTCATTTAAGTGCAACACAAGAAGTGTGGGGTCGTGGTCAAACTTGGCGTTTGACTGATTTTTGGATCAAGAAAAAATTCTTAGACCAAAAATTAGATATTAAAGTCGGTCGTTTCGGTGAAGGTGAAGATTTCAACAGCTTTGACTGTGACTTTCAAAACTTAGCACTTTGTGGCTCACAAGTGGGTAACTGGGTCGGTGACCAATGGTACAACTGGCCAGTCAGCCAATGGGCTGCTCGCGTGAAATATAACATTCAGCCTGAACTCTACGCACAAGTCGGGGTTTATGAATACAACCCTGAAAATCTAAAACGTGGTAAAGGTTGGAACTTGAGTACCGATGGTTCTAAGGGTGCGATTATTCCTGCTGAAGTAGTGTGGACTCCAAAAGTGGGGACACAAAAGCTACCGGGTGAATACCGTGCAGGTTACTACTACAGTAGCGCTGATGCCGATGTCATTGATAGCCCAATAAATGAAAAAGATCACCATCAAGGTGGTTGGATTGTGGCGAAACAACAACTGACAGTACACAAAGACGATGCCTCACGTGGTTTGAGTGGTTTTGTAAATGTCACAGTGCATGACTCAGACACCAATAATGTGAGTGATATGCAAAACATTGGCTTGGTCTACAAAGGTGCATTCGATGCACGTCCTCAGGATGAAATTGCGATTGGTTTGGGTCGTATCAGTATCAATGATGATGTGAATGATGCCAATATTGCCAATAACAGCGTTGATGCACGCGGTCTACAAAGTGAAGAGTATGACGCAGAAATTTACTACGGTATTCATGCAGCAAACTGGCTGACTATTCGTCCAAATATTCAATATATCCGTCACGTCGGTGCTTACAAAAATGGTGAGAATGCGTGGGTCGGCGGTATCAAATTTCAAACAGCATTTTAATTGATGTCAAATTAGAGTTCTTATAAAAGCAATTCGGTAATTCTGAGAAAAATTACGATATTTTCCCTTGAATTGTTTTTGTAACAACTTCTCTTTGCGACATAAAAACGGTGGTGTGTTGAATGTGTTTCACGCACCAAATACAACATTCGACAATAGAGGTGGTCAACATGAGCAACCCATCTACTGGAACTGGGATGCGAACTTTTACCGTCGTTGTGATGGCAATTTTCGCCTTAGTTCTATTGATTGGTGGTATCTGGCTGGCAGTCCTTGGCGGTTCTTGGTACTACATAATCGCCGGCCTGTTAATGCTGGCTTCAGCAATATACTTAAGAAAAATTCAAAACAGTTCTTTATACATTTATGCAGCGTTGATGCTGGGTACAGTGATTTGGGGACTTTGGGAAGCAGGTTCTGACTTTTGGGCACTTGCACCGCGTTTTGATATTTTAGGCTTATTGGGCCTTTGGTTACTGATTCCTGCCGTGACACGCGGCATGGAAAATGGCAAAACGGCGAAAATTGCATTATCAGGCACACTGGTGATTGCGATTATCGTAATGATCTATTCAATTTTTAATGATCCGCAAGAAATTAACGGTGAAATTAAAAATGCACAACCTCAAACTGCCAAAGCGATTGAGGGTATTGCTCCTGAAGATTGGCCTGCCTATGGTCGTACACAAGGTGGTGTACGTTATTCTCCACTTACCCAAATCAATAGCGACAACGTTAAAGATTTAGAAGTAGCATGGACTTTCCGTACAGGTGAGTTACCAACAGAAAATGACTCAGGTGAAACCACAAACCAAGTCACTCCGATTAAAGTCGGCAATGACATGTTTATGTGTACAACTCACCAACGTTTAATTGCACTTGATCCTGCGACAGGTAAACAAAAATGGGCATTCGATCCTAAACTTAAAGCGGACAATACCTATCAACATTTAACATGTCGTGGTGTGTCTTATTTTGACGCTGCAAATACCACTCAGTTTGCAAAAAGCTTAGAGAACAAACGCTCGACTTCAACTGAATGTCCGCGCAAAGTGATCTTGCCTGTAAATGATGGTCGTTTGGTTGCAGTCAATGCTGACACAGGTAAAGCATGTAGTGATTTTGGTCATAACGGCGAAGTCGATCTACAAAAAGATATGCCTTATCCGTATCCGGGCGGTTATATCCCAACTTCACCTCCAGTGGTTACTGGCACAACCATTGTGATTGGCGGTTCAACAACTGATAACTTCTCGACTAAAGAGCCATCTGGTGTCATCCGTGGTTATGATGTTAATACTGGTGAATTATTATGGATCTTTGATACGGGTGCACAAGACCCGAATGCTATGCCTGGCGAAGGAAAAACCTTCTCTGTTGCTTCTCCAAACGCATGGGCACCTTTAGCATATGATGAAAAATTAGATATCGTCTATGTTCCAACAGGTGTGGGTACTCCGGATATCTTCGGTGGTCACCGTACGCCTTTAGATGAACGTTATGCAAACTCAATGCTTGCGATTAATGCATCGACTGGTAAATTGATTTGGAACTTCCAAACCACACATCATGATTTGTGGGATATGGATGTACCATCACAACCTTCATTGGCAGATATCAAAGATAAATCAGGTAATACTGTTCCTGCGATCTATGTCTTAACCAAAACAGGTAATGCATTCGTCCTTGACCGTCGTACTGGTAAAGCGATTGTGCCAATCACCGAAAAAGCGGTTCCACAAACTGTAAAACGTGGTCCACAAACTAAAGGTGAGCATTATTCTGCAACTCAACCGTTCTCTGATTTTGATTTAGCACCAAAAGATAAATTGACTGATAAACAAATGTGGGGTGCCACTATGTTTGACCAGTTGATGTGTCGTGTGTATTTCAAATCATTAAACTACGACGGTATTTATACACCACCTTCTGAAAATGGCACATTGGTATTCCCAGGTAACCTTGGGGTATTCGAATGGGGTGGTATGTCGGTGAACCAAGACCGTCAAGTTGCTGTGATGAACCCAATTGGCTTGCCATTTGTCACTAAGTTGATTCCTACAGATCCAAACCGTGAGCAAACTGCGAAAGGTGCGGGTACTGAACAAGGCGTGCAACCGATGTATGGCGTGCCTTATGGTGTGGAAATCAAAGCTTTCTTGTCACCACTTGGCTTACCTTGTAAACAACCTTCATGGGGCTTTACTGCAGGTGTAGATTTAAATACACATGAAGTAGTCTGGAAAAAACGTATAGGTACAATTCGTGACAGTTTACCGAAATTGTTCCAATTACCTGCTGTGAAAATTGGTGTACCGGGTCTTGGTGGATCAATCTCGACTGCTGGTAATGTCATGTTTGTAGGCGCAACACAAGATAACTATATCCGTGCAATCAATGTAACGAATGGTGATACTTTGTGGGAAGGTCGTCTACCCGCAGGTGGTCAAGCGACTCCAATGACTTATGAAGCAAATGGTAAACAATATGTTGTGATCATGGCTGGTGGTCATGGTTCATTTGGTACAAAACTTGGTGATTACCTTGTTGCGTATGCTTTGCCAGATAAAAAATAAGTGATTTTACATCGCTAAGTAAAAAGCCCGATTTATCGGGCTTTTTATTGGCTGGAATTCTTTATGTAAATTTATGCTAAGTAATGGAAAAATAATTCAATATATTAATAAATAAAAGATAAATGATCGAATTCCGCTATATCAGTGAAATTGCGACAGTCTTATCAATAAAATCGCTATTAAATATGTAAAAAACGCATTTTCTTGATAGATAAAATCTCGTTATGCTGTGCATTGTTATAATAGAAATTACTAGCTGTACGCCATGTATTTATATACTGATTTTGACCAGCAACTGGTTAATGAACGTGTTGCACAGTTCCGTGATCAAACGGAACGTTATTTAGCAGGTAAATTGACGGAAGATGAATACCGTCCACTGCGTCTTCAAAACGGCCTTTATGTACAACGTTATGCACCGATGCTACGTATTGCAGTACCTTATGGCCTGATGAATTCTAAACAATTACGTAAAATTGCGTCATTGGCTCAGGACTATGACCGTGGTTATGCGCACGTATCTACTCGTCAAAACATTCAGTTTAACTGGCCTGCACTAGAAAATGTGCCTGATATGTTACAAGAGCTCGCATCTGTTCAAATGCATGCGATTCAAACTTCGGGTAACTGTATTCGTAACACAACTACTGACCAATATGCAGGTGTGGTTGCGGGTGAAATTGCTGACCCACGCCCAACGTGTGAATTGATTCGTCAATGGTCAACTTTCCACCCAGAATTCGCTTTCTTGCCACGTAAGTTCAAGATTGCAGTTTCAGCACTGGAAGAAACTGATCGTGCGGCAACGTCTTTCCATGATATCGGTGTGTATATCGTGAAAAATGAAGCAGGCGAGATTGGCTATAAAATCAAAGTTGGTGGTGGTTTAGGCCGTACACCAGTGATTGGTAGCTTTATTCGTGACTTCTTGCCACGTGAAGATTTGATTGCTTATTTAGAAGCGGTACTTCGTGTATACAACTTACACGGTCGTCGTGATAACAAATATAAAGCGCGTATCAAAATTTTGGTGAAAGCATTAACACCAGAAGTATTTGCAGAGAAAGTGGAAGCTGAATTTGCACATACCATCAAAACGTTAAAAATTGATGCTGATACCTTGGCGAAAATGGATGAGAACTTCACACCATTTGATTACCAAGATTATGCAGATGAAGACTTCGCAGAGCAATTTGCCGCAGAGCCGAAATTTAAACAATGGTTCAACATCAACACCAATGCACATAAAGTCAAAGGTTATCGCATCGTTACGATTTCTTTGAAACGTGCGGGTATTGCACCGGGCGATATGACCGTTGAAGAAATGAACCTAATTGCTGACTTGGCTGATAAATATACCTTTGGTGAGTTCCGTACCACACATGAGCAAAATATTGCGCTTGTAGATGTACCGCAAAAAGATTTGTTTGATCTATGGAAGATCCTTGATCAACACAATCTTGCACGTGCGCATATCGGTTTCTTAACCGACATCATTTGCTGCCCTGGTGGTGATTTCTGTTCATTGGCGAACGCGAAATCGATTCCAATTTCTGAAGCCATTACACGTCGTTTTGATGACTTAGACACCATTTACAATTTAGGTAAATTGGATCTAAACATCTCTGGCTGTATGAATGCGTGTGGTCACCATCATGTTGGTAACATCGGTATTTTAGGTGTAGATAAAAAGGGTGCTGAGTTCTATCAAATCACTTTGGGTGGTAATGCCGACCATGATGCATCAATTGGTGACATCTTAGGCCCATCATTTGCAGCTGAAGTTGTACCTGACATCATCGAAGAGATCTTAAATACTTATCTAGACCTTCGTGCTGAAGGCGAAGAGTTTATTGATACTTACCGCCGTGTTGGCATCCAACCATTTAAGGAGCGTGCATATGCTTAATACAGCACTACAAGTCCTCTCTAAAGATGGCTCGATTGCAGACAATACTTACCAAGTCATTGGTGAAGATGGTGTGTTGCCACAAGGTGACGTGGTTTTAACAGTTGAGCAGTTAGATCAACTTGCGAATGTGTCTGGTAAAAAAGCACTTTTCGTAACGGTGGATGCTTCACCTGAAACCAATGAATTCCCGCTTGATCAGTTAGATGCAATCTTTATCGAGTTTGCTGGTTTTAACGATGGTCGTGGCTATTCATTTGCTGCGTTGTTACGTCGCCAAGGTTTTCAAGGCGAGCTACGTGCAACAGGTGATGTATTCAAAGATGTGTTGAACTACATGAAGCGTTCAGGTTTCGATACTTTTGTAGTGAAAGAAGGTAAAGATATTGCTGAAGCTGCTGCTGGCTTAGGTGATTTTACCAATCCATACCAAGCTTCAACTGCTGTGCCGCAAGCGCATTATCAAACAGGTGCTTAAGTACGTTGATTGATAAAAAAAGCCTCCTTTGGGAGGCTTTTTTATTTATCGAAATACTTTTAATGAGTGATTATTCGTTTTTAAACTGGCAAGACCATCCATTTAATACCGAACTGATCGGTAAATGCGCCATACAGCGCACCCCAAAAGGTCTTTTCGAGAGGCATTTCTATAGAGCCACCTTTGGACAATGCATCAAACAGTCGTTTGGCTTCAGCTTGTTCACTGCTTTCTAAATTAATCGAAATATAGTGATTGCTGCCTACGGTAAAGGGTTGATTGGTTTGTGCACAAAATTGTTCGCTGACATCTGAGGCCATCAGCACGGTAAATTCATTGATTGGCAAGGAAATATGCATAATCTTTTGCTGTTCTGCATCAGACAGTGAAATGCCATCCTCAGCAGGCATATCGCCATAACGCATCACATTGAGGAATTCTCCACCAAGTACAGAGCGATAAAAATTAAAGGCTGCTTCGGTATTGCCTTGAAAATTCAAGTAGTGATTGAGCTGCATAATGGTCATCCATTTTTTATTATGTCGACATTTATTTTAAGAGCCTTTGCTGACCTGTATGTGAACAATTTATGTCTAAAATGTAAGCATAAAAAATCCCTCTTACAGAGGGATTTTTCAGTCTCCCTCCTTTATTAAAGGAGGGGTTAGGGGAGGATTAAAGAATATTCCCTCTAAATCGCCCTTTGCGAAAGGAGTCTACAGAGCATTAAAGCAATTCAATCGCCACAGCAGTCGCTTCACCGCCACCAATACACAGCGCAGCAATACCACGCTTACCACCAGTACGTTTTAATGCATGGATCAGCGTTAGGATAATGCGTGAACCTGTAGAACCAACTGGATGTCCAAGCGCACAAGCACCACCGTTGATATTTACTTTTTCAGCATCTAATTTAAATTCATCAATTGGGCACATCGTGACCATAGCAAAGGCTTCATTGATTTCCCATAAATCGACATCAGCAACATTCCAACCCGATTTATCTAGAACTTTTTGAATTGCGCCCACAGGTGCAATGGTAAATTCTGAAGGATGCTGTGAATTTGATGCATAAGCCACAATTTTCGCGAGCGGATTTAAACCTTTTGCTGAAGCTAGATCTGCTGATGTTAAAACTAAAGCAGATGCACCATCAGAAATAGAACTGGCATTGGCAGCGGTAATCGTTCCATCTTTAGCAAAAGCAGGGCGCAGTGTTGGAATTTTTTCGATATTAGCGTTAAAAGGCTGTTCATCTTTATCGATAATCACATCGCCTTTACGACTCGAAACAGTGACAGGCACGATTTCGTCAGCAAAATAACCCTCAGTAATTGCAGTTTGAGCACGTTTAAGCGAGCGAATGGCGAAGTCATCCATTTGTTCACGTGTATAGCCTTTTGTGTTTGCCATATCCTGCGCAAAAGACCCCATGAGTCGGCCCGTTTCTGCATCTTCTAGGCCATCTAAGAACATATGATCTTTAACGTCACCGTGGCCCATACGGTAGCCAGCTCGTGCTTTGGTCAAAACATAAGGGGCATTGGTCATTGACTCCATACCACCTGCAACCACGACTTGAGCCGAACCTGCCTTAATCATATCTGCCGCTTGCATCACGGCCTTCATACCTGAACCACACAGCTTGTTGATGGTTACGGCACCAGTTGAATCTGGAAGACCGGCTTTACGCATCGCTTGACGGGCAGGACCTTGTTTCAGGCCAGCCGGAAGCACACAGCCCATAATGACTTCTTCAACATCTGTCGGTTGTAAACCCGCGCGTTCGATGGCTGCTTTAATCGTAACTGCGCCTAATTCTGGTGCAGTGACAGCGGCTAAACTCCCTTGAAAACCACCCATTGCTGTACGGGTACCATTCACGATGACGATATCAGTCATTACATGTCTCCATTTTCTTATACATTAATTTTTGAATACGTCAGCAGTATAAGTAAAATTGAACAGGAATAAAGCAAATTTAAAAGGCTGCTTTGGACTCACCGGTTCTCAAATTAGCAACTGGTTGGGTTTTCAAATCGTAAATGTCCCATTCGACTTAAGACTGCTCGGATCGGTTGAAGCGTTGATTTCGAACAGTAGTAGAAACTACCATTTGAACCATTGGGTAAACCGGAGCTAGCCTGAAAGGTTAGGCTCGGAATGTGTAAAGTCCCACGCCAAGACAGATCGCCATATTTTAAATTGAGTTTATCTTGCAGCAATATTTTTTCATTTGCGTCGACTTGGCGGTTTTTATTACTGTCAATAAATATAATCAGACCACTGTTCCAGTTGTTAGGTTGGCAAAGTTTAAAGTCAAGACTAGGACAAATCACAATATTGGAATGATAAATAGTGGCCTGAGCTCGTGCGAATGCATTGTGATTTTGAATAGTCGATTTGATGTTATTCGCTTCTCGCTGCGCCATTAAATTGTTGAAATGTGGTAAAGCTATCGTCACGATAATGACCATAATCGCAATTGAGACCAAAAGTTCAAATAACGTAAAGCCGGTTTCTTTATTGTAAAGCATTGATTTAATCCAAAATTTAATATTATTTTTATATGTCTAATGTTATATGTGTTTTTAATGGCGATATTAATTTTGAGTATAGAATTTTATTACTCAATTTTAGATAAAGCTGTTAAAATGAAAATAGCAAGTGACAATAGGCGATTCACTGCTCAAAATTGAGTAAAAATTTACCGAATTACAACGGAAATTGTAAGTAATTTTGTCAATAATTTACTTGATTAGATTAATCAAGCACTTGGAAAAAGAATAAAGTGTTTGTATGATTCAGCGTAAATAGCTTAAAAAAAAACTGGGGTATAAGAAAGCCTATCTCAGGATAGCCAATTTTTCGGCTTGAGCTTGAACAACAATTGTTATCTCTGGAGGATAAATCCATGAAAATGAGTCGTATTGCATTAGCAATGCTCGTAGCTGCTCCTTTAGCAGCTGCAAACGCAGGCGTAACTGTTACTCCATTAATGCTTGGTTACACTTTCCAAGATTCTCAACACAACAACAGCCGTGGTAACTTAACTGAAAGTCCTGAGCTACAAGATGACTTGTTTGTTGGTGCAGCACTTGGTGTTGAATTAACTCCATGGTTAGGTTTCGAAGCTGAATATAACCAAGTTAAAGGTGATGTAGACGTTGATTTCGGCGAATACAAACAAACTCAAATCAACGGTAACTTCTATGCTACTTCTGATTTGATCACTAAAAACTATGACAGCAAAGTTAAGCCATATGTATTGTTGGGTGCTGGTCACTACAAATACAAATTTGACGAAGCTGCTGCTCGTGGTTTAGCTCCATCTGCACAAGCTCGTGGTACTACTGAAGAAGGTACTTTGGGTAATGCTGGTTTAGGTGCTTTCTGGCGCTTAAACGATGCTTTATCTCTACGTACTGAAGCTCGTGCTACTTACAACATCGATGAAGATTTCTGGAACTACACAGCTTTAGCTGGTCTTAACGTAGTTCTTGGCGGTCACTTGAAACCTGCTGCTCCTGTAGTTGAAGTTGCTCCAGTTGCTCCAGTTGCTCCAGTTGCTCCAGCTCCTCAAGAGTTGACTGAAGATCTTAACATGGAACTTCGTGTGTTCTTTGATACAAACAAATCTAACATCAAAGATCAATACAAACCTGAAATCGCTAAAGTTGCTGAAAAATTAGGTGAATACCCTAATGCTACAGCTAACATCGAAGGTCACACAGATAACACTGGTCCACGTGCTCTAAACGAACGTTTATCACTAGCTCGTGCTAACTCTGTTAAATCTTCACTTGTTAACGAATACAACGTTGACCCAGCTCGTTTATCTACTCAAGGTTTCGCGTGGGATCAACCAATCGCTGACAACAACACTAAAGAAGGTCGTGCTATGAACCGTCGCGTATTCGCTACGATTTCTGGTAGCCGTACTGTAGTGGCTCAACCTGGTCAAGCTCAATAATTCGAGTTTAACTTCGGTTAGAAAAAAGCGGCTCTTTTGAGTCGCTTTTTTTTGTTAAAAATTTAAAAAAGGAGATTTAAATTTGGCTAAATGGCACTAACGCAAAAGCGTTGTTTACTTCTAAATAATCGTTGGATGTAAAAGGATTTATCTATTCATGTGGTAATTAAGCATGTAAAAATTCAAACTATTGTATATTAATTAATCATCTGTTTGCCTAAGAGATTTAATTGAACATAACCAGGTTGTATTTTTATTTTTTATAAAAGCAATAAAAAACAATTATTTATATTTGTATTATCTACAATTTATAAAAAATGAATATTTATATTTTTCATTAAAAAAATATTATCATCGAGATTCATGATGCAGTTAAGAATTATTCTAAATATAGTAATGATTCTTATTCAAATAAAACTAATCTTGAAATGATGAATAATTTTGCAAAAACACACTTAGTCCGTGCGATTTCAATCGCGATCTTAGGGGTGGGTACATCTGCAGCAGTGAATGCAGCAGAGCGAACCGTGCTTGAAACAATTGAAGTTGAGGTGCCAGCCGAAAAGCAGCTTGCAAATGGAAAATTGAAAGCGTAGACAGACCTTGGTGCACTGGGAAATAAAAAAATTGTTGATACGCCATTTAGCGTTGCTGCATATAGTGAAAAGTTAATTGAAGAACAGCAGGCTAGGACAGTTGGTGAAGTTTTAAAAAATGATGCGAGTATCCGTATTACCACCAACCAAGGTCATATAAACGAAAACTTTAATATTCGTGGCTTTGACATCAATCACGATGACATTGCACTCAATGGTATCTATGGTATGGCGCCTTATGGACGCGTACCGACTGAATTTTTAGATTCGGTTACTGTATTGAAAGGCCCAAATGCTTTAGTTGCTGGGATGTCACCAGCAGGTGGAGTGGGTGGTGTTGTCATTGCCAAAACTAAGCGTGCAGATCAGCAGAAGACCCAAGTTTCAGCGTCAATGGAAGACGGTGGCTTTTATCAATCAGGCTTTGATGTTTCACGTCGCTTTGGTGCTGAAAAAGAGTTTGGCTTACGTGTGAATGGTGCCTATGGTCAAGGTGAGCACATCATAGAAGGCATGGATGATAAACATGCTTCAGGTGCAATTGATGCTGATTATACAACAGATAAATTGAAACTGAATTTTGATGCGTATGCTGTACGTGATGATCGTAATGGTGGGTCACCTGCAATGGCCGCGTTCGGCGTGAAAGATGCACATGGTCATATCTATAATGGCGTACTTGATGCGCCTAAAGGCGATACCAATTATTTTAGTAATTTAGAAGGTCATACAGATAGTGAGTTTGTAGGATTAAGTGGTGAATATGCATTCACGCCTGATTTAAATGTGTATGCGGGTGTAGGGTATATTGAAAAGGCCTATAGCGGACACATTTTTGGTACGCGTCTTATCGTAGGGCAAGCTGATGGTCATGCTACTTCACAGTACTATCGTACAGGGTCATCTGAGTCGATTACATCAGCCAATACAGGTTTCCAATATAAGTTTAATACAGGTGCTGTAAAACATGCTGTAAATGTTCGAGCTGATTATTTGACCAAAGAAACAGATCAGCATGTTGCGGCAACACAAGAGAAAATTAATTCAACTAATTTGTATGATCCTGATAAGACTGTAGGAATGCCTTCTGCGTACCCAGTGGTTAAACCGAATTTAGATAATAAATATACTAGCTATACGGTATCTGATCAGATTTCAATGTTGGATGATAAGTTACAATTTATTGTTGGTGCACGTTATCAAGATATCGACACCAAGAATTTACAGAAAAAAACAGGCTATCAAGACGATAAAATATCCCCAAGCTTAGGTATTGTGGTTAAACCATTTGGTGAGAATATTTCTATTTATGTAAACTATGTTGAAGGTCTTTCTGAAGGTGTAACGGTGAATAACGTTGCAGATGCCAACAATAATGTCACCTTTGCGCCATTCCAAACCAAACAATATGAATTGGGTGCTAAATATCAAACAGGTAGTTGGTTAAATACATTTGCACTGTATCAAATTGAAAAACCATCGACGATGTCTTCTGATTATTCTGATGGAAATACAGGTAGTAGTGTTAATCAAATCACAACAGATGATGCAGAAACACGTTCACGTGGCGTCGAGTGGGTATTTTCTGGGGAGATTTATACTGGACTAAATCTGATGGGTAGCTTGGCTTATATTGACGCTGAATATACCAAAGCAGCGGTGAAAAGTGGCGTAACCAATCAAGGTAATACGGTGTATGGTATTCCTGACTTTACTGCTACACTCGGCTTGGATTATGCAGTGCCGTATGTGGATGGTTTGAATGTTAATGCGCGTGCAAACTACGTGAGTGAACAGTACTTAAATGAAACCAATACACTTAAACTGCCAGACTATACAATTTTAGATTTAGGTGCGCGTTATAAAACCAATTTGGGTGGTGTAAATACTACATTCTTAGCCAATGTTGATAACGTGACTGATGAGCAATATTGGGAAGGTACATTCAACTCAGGTTATGCCTTAGTGGGTGGTCCACGTACCTATAAAGTTGGCTTAACATTCGACTTTTAAATAACCAATACACGTCAATTCAAAAAGCCACCTATTTAAGGTGGCTTTTTTTCAAACTAATTGAGCAAGTTATTAGCTTAATGAATGTCTAATTTAGGGAATATATTGCTTCACCACACCATCATCCAGCAGCTGCTGAAAATGCTCAACAAGACTGGTTTCAATATTGCGGTAGCTGATGCCTAGCTCGGACTTACTTTTGTCGGCATTGAAGTAGATTGGAAAACCCATATTCAGCTCAACAAAAGACTTGGAAAAACCTGCCAGCGGGCCAAACAATTTAAATGCGGCTTTAGGCAACTGGTTGCGCGGGAAGGGGAATTTTGGACCAAAGTGCTGGCGCAGAATTTTGCCCATTTCCAGCAGGCTGAGCGTGCCGCCGCTGATAATATAACGGCCTTTTGCATTTGGGTTAAAGGCTGCTTGCAAGTGTGCATCCGCAACATCACGGACATCTACAATGCCATTCCACATCGGCGGTACACCTGCGAGGGTCATACCGTTAGCAAACTGCTCAAGCACTTCAACGCTGCCAGACTTGGTCATCGCAGTTAGTGAAGGGCCAAGAACCAGCGCTGGGTTGACACAAACCAGTTCCCAGCGGTTTTGTGCTTTTTGCATATCCCAAGCTTTGCGCTCCGCCATGACTTTTGAATATGGATAGGGCTGATGGGTTTCAGAGCTGGTGGTGTTCCAGTGAGACTCATCAAATTGGTTATTTGCTGTTTGCTTAATGTCGATCGCATCGCCATAAGTTGAAGCAATACTGGATGTCACCACCACGCGTTTTACAGATTCTGTTTGGTTGACGCTGTTTAATACATTTTCTGTGCCTATTACCGCAGGCTCAATAATATCTTTTACTGCATCTTTATAGTTGGTCACTACAAAAGGGGATGCCATATGGATCACAATTTCACAGCCTTGCATGGCTTCATCAAAGGCATGCGGTGTAAGTAAATTGGCTTCAAACAGTTTGAATGTGCCAGTACTTTGGTTTGCGATATTCTCTAAGTGAGCAAAGCTTTTTTTCTTATTCAGATCGCGTACGGTGGCGTGAACTGTATGTCCTTGTTCAAGCAGATTTTTAATGACCCAGCTGGCAATATAGCCTGTGGCGCCTGTAACGAGTATCGGTGTTGTCTTGGTATTCATGTTCTTCAACTTTAATTGACGCATTTTTTATCATATTGAGAATATTTAGTTTTGTCTTTGATTAATTTGAAAAAATATATTTTTATTATTGAGTTTAATGTGCTCTAAATTCAGCAGAAATCTCATGAGAGCGCTACAAAAGTGATTTTTTATTGATCTTAAAAATGCTCAGATGGGATGAGTGTTGGATAGATGCATATTCTTATGATTATGGGCGCAAAATCTCATAAATAAATGGACAAAGAGTCATATCTAACTTGTGAGCTTTAATTTAAAGCCTAGATCTTAGGTCTAGGCTTCATTCATTTCGTATAACAGCCATTATGTTAAATGGAGGAGATCTGACATAATTCTTGGCTTCAGTTAACTTTCTAAAAATCTTATGACTACACTTAATATCGAAAAGAAAGCAAATCCCCTTTTAAGTGATGAGGCTCAAGAATTGTTGTGTTTTGCAACAATTAGTGAATCTAAATCTTGGAAAGATGTTCTCAATTTGTATTTAGAAATTAAAGCAAAAAATGCTCCTAAGAAAGTGTTAATGCTTTTAGAAGATATAGGACAGTGTGAATATACGTCTATGCATGCTTCGATGGGAGATGGACTTTATTTTGATACATCGGAAATTATTGAAGAGGGTGAAGATGAAGATATAAGCTATGACAACACCCTGCCATTTCAGGTTAAGTATCATATTGATCAATTATTAAGATCTGAAAATAAGGTGAATATTCATGATCTACATGGAAAATTTAATTATAGTGATCAAGACCTATCTGTTTTATTAAAAATTAATGAGCAGCCTGAAAAAATTTTAGATGAAGTTATTCAAATTAAATTAGGGTGTGTTGACATTTACAGCCGATAAATTGAGCTAAAGAGGCAACCATATAAATATACAAGCTAAAGCAACAGCGCTTTGATAGTTACGTTTTAGCTTATCGTATCTTGTGGCAATTCCTC
>NZ_VOYQ01000026.1:0-46538 GCF_013420195.1 Acinetobacter sp. YH01024 | reverse complement strand
TTCTTGACTCAAGCATTAATGCAGTACGATCTTCAAAGTTAAGATGATGGTATGACAATTTTATATACTCCATAAACCCTTTAAATTAATTAGGTGGTTTATGTCGCACTTCAAGTTTTACTCTGCCCTGCTTCAACCGACAGAATTCATTCTCAACTAAATGTCTGATTTTATATAAATACCAATCCATGTATGATCAATAGATGACATTAACTTTATAATTAAAGCCTTTAAATGTCATCCAAAAATAAATATTAAAATTATTAATAAATACAAGATTCAATATTTTTAATAATATTAGCTATATTGTTTTTCTTTTTTATAATATTTTTTAAGTCAAAACTAATGTTATTGATATATTTTTCTAAGCAGAAATCTAACTCAGGAATTTCTTTAATTAGTTCGTTAGTTAATTTAATTTCATAGTTTTTATCTAATTCTTGTTGTCTAATTTCAATTAATTTTTTGTTTAATATTTCAGTTGCTTTAAATTTGCAATGATCAAATCTAAAATTTTCCAATTTTGAAGTTTCTGAATAATATTTTTTTCCATTCGAGCTAATAACTTCTGTGAGGTAATCCTGTCTTACAAGCTCTCTTAGAAGAGCATAAGTCTGCTGTTTTATTTCATCTGAAATGGTATCAAATTGAATCCAGATCTCTTTTGGAGTAAACATGACTAGAATAGTTTGTCGCTCAATAACGTGTAAGAACTGTTCTTTAACTGCATTTTTAATTTCTTTCATATGCCTTATCTTGGAAAGATGATAGCTAATTTTCAATTTATAGATTCTAAATTCTAAGTTGTAGCTTACTGAAACCGAGGTATCTTTACAGATTGTATGCCCTTTATCATTAGCTTTAAGTTCATTAAACGCACTCCGAAAAATTATCAATTTTAAAAATTTAAAGGAAAATAATCTATCACTTTTCAGTCGCATGATTCGATAAAAGTAAAATTTCCTGAGATGTATGAATACTAAGGAATCCTTAGTAATAAATCAATTTAAAACTAAGAAAATCTTAGTTTTATGGTTTATATCTGAACTAATGTCACAACATAATTCAAATGTTTTCTCTATACGTTTAAGAATTGCTCGAAAAACAAAGAACTTGTCCCAAGAACGTTTAGGGATATTGGCCGGTATTGATGAATCATCCGCAAGTGCTCGGATGAATCAATATGAGACTGGAAAACATGTTCCTGACTTTCTTATGGCGACAAAAATTGCAGATGTTTTAGAGGTTCCTGTCGCTTATTTTTATACTAATGATGATTTAATGGCCGAAATTATTTTAAAAATTCATTTGATGACATATTTACAGAAATTGGAAGTTTTAAAATTTATTGATAATTCAGAAGAACTTACCGATTGATGTCAATTGATTAGCGCTTATGACGTTTATAAAAGAATTAATTAAGCTTCTTTATCACACGTACTGTATGCTAATTTTAGATCGTAAATACTTTTCGTAAAAAGTATAGATCAACTCCTTGAATAACCACATAAATGTGCTCTAATCAACAATAACGTCAACTATAAGTATTTACTTCTAATCCTTTAACTAGATTATATCAAAGCAGATTCCATCACTTATTAGACATATACTTGGTATTTTATTGTTAATATAGAACATACGGAAGTTACCTTATTTATTAAAATTTAACACTTCTTTAAATAGATAACTTCCTTTTTCTAAGATCAATCTGTGTTCATATATAAGCTAATAGTAATGATTAATTAGATTTTTTGAACATTGAACCGAAGCTAATTCCATTTTCATCTCTTGGACGTTGCCAAGCCTCGAATAAGCTCACCATACTCTTAGCCAAGCTCTTGTCATCACTAATAGAACCTATTGGGAATGAGGTTAAATAATCTGCTTCCGAATCCAATACATGCAGAATTATCACCACAAATTCATTTTCAACTGCAATGATTTCACAATTACCGTCAAGTAACCCTTCTTTAATACCGTAAAAATATTTTTGATGTTCTTTTGCAATGATCTTTCGATAATTTTGTAAGGAAACACGATCTCGCTCATCTGACATCGGTAAAAAACACTTTAGCTGTATTTCATCGTTTTGTTTATTTTTGAGTTGTCCCAAAGCATTGACAAATGTATTAAATCTAAGAGATTTACCCCAAAATGCATCATCTGGAGCTAACCAATAAATATTCTGTACAGGATGATTTTTCGCAAGAATATCTTTGATTTTATTCAATATCAGTTTTGAATTACCTTGGCTATAACAAGGTCCAATAAACAGGTGATTTCCATTATTTGCTTCATTTCCCATAGGATTTAAGCTATCAAATAATGCAACTGATGCTAAAAAACGACTATCTTTAAAATATTGATGCAAATTTAACTGTTCGAAGCCTTCAAGGTTCTTCACGATATCTCGAATATTATTTCCTTTCTTACTCTGACCCAATACCTGATAAGTCTTATCTTTAAGCTCATCGCTCATAATAGAATCCAAGACTTTTATAGGTTGTGGATCGGCTTGAGCATCTATATTAAGGTCTAGCGACTTACGTACAGTGCATTCCCTAACCTTCTTTACAGTTCCCATTTTGTAGATGGCCGGTCTACCATCCATTTTTTTTAGGGTGATAATGTCATCTTCAATGAGTTGATAAAATTGCTTCTGAAATCTATCTCGAACAATACTTTCACTATTTGCTGCATGTTCGCTTGAAGCGATTAGTTTTAAGCCGTACATATTAGTATCAGGATTCTGAGCTATGTAATTAAAATTAGTAAGCTCATAAACTAGACCATGTGTATGTTCCAAGATCGAAGCAACCTTAGGTATAGAATCCACAGTTGTAAAGTATTTCATTGATTTGTTTGTCAAATGAAATAACCCATCTTGTTTAAGCTCAATCTCGTTATTTGTAATCAGTTGATCTAAAACTATCCGTGACTCTCTTTGATTCATACCCAAAAAGTTTGCAATGTTTTTGACCGACATTGGGCTGATACGCAGTAAACGCATAATCATTGAATCAATAAATTTTGGCATTTGGCTTGATGTATAACTGAATTTTATTTCAAACTTCTGTGCCGGAATCAAAATATCAACATCATGATATGGGATGCTGTAATTACTCATGACTGATACCTCGACTTGTCTTTGTTTTGATATTTGCGTTTAATTTGAATTCATTTTTTCTATCAGCAATATATTGGTAACGTGTCCTATCGCTTGAATACTCCTTAATATAGTTAAGCACTTCACCAAGCGGTGATTCTTGATGTTTTGGCATACTCCATAAACGTGAAGCACCAAAAATAACTAAACGATCCATTGCCCTAGATAATGCAACATTAATTCGGTTTGGCATGTTCATGAATCCAATTTTGTTATCTGGGCTATTTCGGGTTACAGACAGAATGATGATTCTATTCTCTTTCCCCTGATAACTATCGACAGTATCAATTTTTACTAATGATCTAAAATCTTCATTCCAAGCTTTCGAATTGAACTGCTTGCGTAAATAACGCTTTTGTTCACCATACATACATATAATGCCAATCGGAGGCTCATTAGGCTTAGATCGTTCTTTTAACTCTTTTAGTAACTCCTCATCTGCATGAATTTTTTCTAACAAACCAATAATCTTACGAGCCTCATGCTTGTTAAAGAAGGTTGTTCCAACACCATCACTAAATTTTTCAGACGTATCGACCCATGTGACAGTAGAACGTAATTCTTGAACCGAACAATGCTGGTATATATTTGGTACGATTCGAACCATTTTCTCTTGGTAAGGCTTACCTAGAGGCTCAATAACGCCTGTTACTAATTCCTCATCATAGAAACACGCAGAAACCATTTCTCCAATTGCTGGAGCCATACGATATTGAACTAATAACTTACCCTGTACAGCCTTACCATACGGCGAATTAAATAATCGTTCAAAATCACTTTTTAAGTTCGCTTCAATACGGTTTTTTGTAAATCCTAACTTTCGACCAAGGGCTTTAGCATGTTCAGGTGAATATAATGGAGGTAATTGTTTATGATCTCCAACTAATAAAATGCGTTTAGCAGATTGCATCGCAATAGCCAATTCTGAAGAAATTGACCTCGCTGACTCATCAATAATGACCCAATCGAATGATTGGTTCGCAATGTCAATAGAGTGATGTCCTATACCTACACAGGTACCGCAGATAAATTGTCTAGTTTTAGAAAGGTATGTTTCGTAATTAGCATTTGGACTATCAATCAGTTGATCATAGTCGAAAGCAATTTGCACCAAGGCTTTAGCGTTATTTGCAGCCTTACCCTGAACCTCAAAAGTCTCGTCCAGCATCTCCCATATTTGAGTTTCTCGATCTAGTATCTGACGACTATTCCATCCTAATAATGAAGTATGCAATTCCTTTGAATAATCCTTAAGTCTTTCGATAAGCTTCGTTGACAGGTTATTCCATTCAGCCTTGGAGATTAATTGATTATCTTCTGATTCTGTTGATATCCACATTCTAGATAAGTGACCAAACAAATGTACTTTTAAAAACAAAGCACATGCCAAATAATCTCTGTCAACGCCTATCGACTGACTCAAAGAAAGAACTCGATCTTCCATTTCCGTTAAGAATAGATTGCGATGTGTGGATATGATCGAATCCGAAAATACATCTTTTAGATTATTCGATACTGCATTCTCTCTGTTACTGAAACGTACAATCTCTAAAGGCGTATTTAGGCGGTGCGAGTGTTTTCTTATTCGTTCAGCAGCAGTATTAACAGCTTCATGTGATTGACTGACCATCAATACATTATTGACGTTTTGTTTTTCAAAAAGAAAGTGAACAAATGCTGCAATAAATTCAGTTTTACCTGTTCCTGGAGGACCTTGTAGAATTGAAACAGGCCCGTAGTTTATTAATTTTCGAAAAGCCTCGCGTTGAAGACTGTTCAGACTGACAACAACCTCACCTTGCTCATTATGTTGATCAAATCTCTCGAAGTCCTTATCAGTGACTGTAATATCATAGTGAGTCGGTCTAATATCTGAATTAGGCTCGAAATATTCTACCAAGTTTGGAATATCTGATTGTCTTCTTAGAATTTGCTCTAAAGCATTTTTTCTTTTCAAGAATGAAGATTTATCAGCTTTTGTTCTTAAATATAGAACTTCACCAACCTTAATTTTATCGGCGTGTTTAACACCTTTAACTCTTAATTCGCCTGCAAGTGAGTTCTGAATATCAATATCACCTACTCGAAATTCTCTATCTTCTCCATTAAAATCAATAGTCTTGTAAATTAGGCTTATAAGTGAATCTTTAGGAAACTTATCTAATACATCATTATCATCTTCATATCTTGCAATGTAAATTTTACTATCAACCAAATGTAATGGTTGTGACAAGACGATATATGGTAATGCCTCAGTCTCAGTCTCTAAAATTGCCTTCCATAGCTTCTTAGTATCAATATTTAGAGCAGCTAGTTTCTGAATATCATCGCTTAAGTTGTCATCTCTAGATTTTGATGAATGTTCTACTGGAAGTTGATTTTCTTGTGTAAATAATTGTTGATCTGCCTTGTAGTCTTCAGATAACTCCAAATTTTTACTTACATCAACACTTTCATCTTGATCATTAGCTTGCTCTTGAAGGACATCATTAATAGCTGTTGAAAACTCATCGATTTTAAAAAGAAATTCTGATAGTTCAGCATATTCAGGTCTACCTACAGAATGTCTAATATCAAGAGCCACATTTATTTCAAGCATAGCCTGATCTATGACGTAATGTGGAACAACGTCTGACTCACGCACTCCAGTTACAAAGCGTATAGTCTTACTATTTGGATCGAGAATAAACTGTATTGACCCTCCAACACCTTGCATCTTAACAATAATATCATTTGCGTTACGTCCCTTTTCTAATGCTAGATAAATACGTTTATTGTCTGCAAAAATTTTAAGCTCTGTAAACTTATCAGGCACAGGAATTCGAAGTGTCGGAGTATCACCATGAATTTGTTCAGTTTCTATACTTTCTAATAAACGGTTTAGATCACCCAAAGGATATTCTGATTCTTTAAGTTCTATATTTACAGCATCGCTAACCCATTTGAATTCTGAACTATCACTTCCTATTTCAAATCCTAGAATTTCACATACCAATACCATAATTGCATAATTTTGGCACTGTTCACTTGTGGGATTATCAATGTAGGATGGGTAATACTTACTTTCGTGATCTAGATATTCATTAATATCAATAATGTCATTAAAAATAAAACTGTTATCATTCAAATTTAATAAGAGGCTTTTTTGGTCAATTCTTCCGATTGGCAAACCTAACTTGTGTAGATGAATGATGGCCTCAATCAAATTAGCTGCCAACAATAATTTTGATTCTTTCGTAGTTTCAATTTGATCAACAGTTATACCTTCAACAAAATTGCTAACTAGAAATAAAGATCTTGATTTTAATGAAATACCAAATCTTTCTATGCTTGGTAAATATGATAAATTTTGGGAGTTAGCTTCCTCAATACGCTCAAAAAAGTGCTGATATTTTAAAATATCGCTAGATGAAAATTCATTTACATGAACATCAGCCCATTCTTTGACACATAAATTACCTGAACGATATAAGATAATATCGTTCTTTTCATCTTCATAAATTTCATCATCTTCTGGATATAATCTATTCAGTCTTTCTGAAGTGATATATTCATTTAAACATGAAATATCGGCTATAAAATCTACGGCTTGAACAGGTCGTTTTGCATTGAACTCTCTAAACAATTGGCTAGCATCATCTATTTCAAGATTGATAGCCTTTCTCACTAAGTTTGCTAACCAATGGTCACTATTAACACATATATTATTTAGAGCTTTTGGGGTTAAACGAATATTCGACCACAAATGCCATGCGATAACCCCTAACATATAGACGTCTTTTTTAAACGCTTGTACATTAGCAATTTTTGATTCTTTCCCATCAGCAATAAATACTAAATCAGGTTGTAAATCACGAATATTATTAGCTATATTTTTTGAATCTGATGTTAAAAAATGTGAAATAGCCACATCTTTTTCAGGCGATATCCAAATACAATGCGAATTAATATCTCCATGTGATATACCTAGGTTATGCATCTCAGAAAACTTGCTGAGTAAAATCTGAATTAGATTTAACTTATCTTCTTCATTCAAATTCGGGCAAATCGTAGTAATAAAATCATTAAATCTAAGATGACTTTGACGATACTCAACCAATTCATTGTACTGTTGAGTAATTTGCTCTTCATTTGGCATGATTAATGGAACAAGTGCCGTATTGTACAAATGGCTGCTTTGTTTAAATTCAGCACTAATAACTCGCTCATGATTCAACAATGCTGCTCTCATTTTAGGAGATTGAATACTCAATTCCTTAAAATTTGAAAACATCCACTGTCTTATGATTGCTTTGTCGGAGCGTGAAATAGTTGAGGTAGCTTCGTATTCGGTATATAGCTTTTTAGGGTGACTTAGAATCTCATCATCTTGCTTATATTTTTGAACAATGATTTTTTTAGGTTGTGTAACTTTCTGCATAAAGACTTTATCAATAAGGTCAAAATCTTTATAAAGATGCTGGGCACTTGGATGTGGCTTAAATTCTTTATTAAATGAATGCTTATCGGCAAATTTTAAGAATTTATCAAGGCTAATGACATGATTTTTTTCATCATCGGGCAGATTTGAAAAATTAACCTTGCCACACATTACAACAAAGAAATACACCCTTGGAACAAAACCAGGATTTCCCTGAAATTTATCTTTGAGCCCCTTTAATTTATTGACAAGGATGAATTGTTTTTGGCGTGTCAATGAAACAGGTGATACCCCCATATCACGCTCGTCCATATACCAATTACCATTGGCAGACTTAATCGATTTACCATTCCAGTTTTTCAATTCAATAACTATGAGAACACTGTTAGTAACTAAGATTAAATCAAACTCTGCTTCTTTTTTTGAAATCTTATCAACTAATGTATAGCCGGCATAACCATACCAAGGACTATTTTTTCGCATTTCATCGTCAACACTAAATGCTTCTTGAATTTTGGAGATAGCTTCAGTTTCGTGCTGATGAAGCCCATTTGCTTGGGTTTTAATAATTAAAGACATAAAAAGTTAAATCCATAAAACATAGATATTGAAAATCAAGTCAATAAAAAAATAGATATTAAGAATTAAATCAATTAAGTGGTAAGTAGTTGAAATAAAATTAATTAATATATGAATATAAGAAATAAACATAAAAATACGTCCTGTAAAAAAACAGATTAAAAAACAAATCCATAAACCATAGACGTAAAAATAAAATCTATAATTTTCTAGACTTGCAACTTTTACTAAATTTAAAACTTGGTGATATAGTTATGGCCAGTACAATTGTGTACGAGCTCAAATTTAGGTAGGTCTTTTTAGTTATCTTTCCTTGGCTATAATTGAGCCATGAATAATTAATTGAATATAAATTATTCATTTTTTCAGAAAAAGTAAAGTATTTTTTTCAATAAATCATACTATTAAGTAAAACTTAAGAAACTAGCCATTAATCAAATTTACATTTTTTACAACTATAAATTTTTGAAAAGACAGTTTTATAACTGATGCTAAATACCATAAAACAAAGCAACACTCTTCTTAAGTGTTGCTTCTTGTGTTGTTTTTTATAACAACAATCATCAATGTTTTAAATTGCAACACAACTTTCATGAAATTATAAAATAATAAATATATATCAATATTTTAATCAGACAACACAGAAATAAGGTACTTATAATGGGCAATAGTATAATTAAGACTTTGATATTTAATATTTTTTAATTTATTGGTGCTTAAATCTTTCATCTGTGTAACAAACTTGATTTGTTGCTCTTACACATCAAACATATTTTGTGCCGCCAAGATCCTACGCAATACTGACAATATTATTTGTCCTGCCACAATCCTTAGACAAGAAAAAGCCATAACAATTGTTGTTATGGCTGTACATATGTATTTCTATATTTAAATCAGTCTACTGTTTTCCTGATTGTTGATTTAGGAAGATTTGATTTCCTCACTACTAAATACTTTAGTCTTTTGCTCTATTTGATCTGGCTTTAAAAATGAAGATGCAATAATCGCAATCACAGCAAAGCCTGAAATATAGGCAATAATTAAATTTGGGCTTCCATCACCAATACTTAGCAATTTTGTCGCGATTAATGGAGCTAAACCACCACCTAGCACGCCTGCAAATTGAACTGAGATTGAAATACCGCTATAACGTATTTCTGCTGGAAATTGGCGCGAAAATAACTGTGACTGCGGCGCATACATCAAAGGAAAAACCACACCAATACCAATCACAATGGCCGTCCAAACCAATACTGGATCTTTAGTATTTAACATCGCAAAAAATGGATAGCTGTATAAAGCCAGTACGCATAAACCAAATCTAAACATGTTTTTTTGCCCAACTTTATCAGACAAATGTCCAAAAATTGGCGTAATGACCATGATGACTGCAGCACCACAAATCGTTGCAAACAAAATGTCTTGTCTAGGAATATTCAGCTGTGTGGTAGTATAGGCTAAAGCAAATGTCGATGCCAAATAGAACCAAGCATTTTCAGCAGCTCGAGATAAAATAATCGTAATCAACTGCTTAGGATGATTTTTAAACACTTGTTTTGCTGGAACTTTAATTGTTTCAGTTTGAGCTTTAACTTTTTCAAAGTCTGGTGACTCCGGTACTTTTACACGAATATACCAACCTACAGCCAGTAAAATAATGCTGGCTAAAAATGGTAGACGCCAACCCCAGCTAAATAGCGCTTCTTCAGGTAACATTGAGACTAGACCTAAAGCTACCGAAGCGAGCAATAAACCACCACCTGTACTGGCTTGCGGTAGACTTCCCCAAAAGCCTTTTTTACCCGCTGGCGCATGTTCTACCGCCATGAGTACTGCTCCGCCCCATTCTCCACCCATGGCCATGCCTTGTATAAATCTTAAAATAATTAAACAGACCGTTGCCCAATAACCAATGGTTTCAAATGTCGGTAACAACCCAATCATCACCGTGGGAATACCCATCAACATTAATGTGACCAATAACATTGATTTACGACCAACTTTATCGCCAAAATGACCAAAAACTATTCCACCGAGTGGTCGACCAATAAAGCCTACAGCATAGGTTGCAAATGCAGCCAACACGCCAGTTAAGGGATCAAGATTTGGGAAAAAAAGTCGATTGAAAATGAGTGCTGCGGCAGCACCATAGATAAAAAAGTCATACCATTCGATGGTTGTACCCACCATACTGGAAATACCCGCTAAACGATGCGAGGACTTAGCTGGTGGAGCTGTGTTTCCCTGTACATTTTGCATTGTTATCTTCCTTATTCTGCAAGATATTTCTACGTTGCATTTTCACGATGCTTGATATGTGTTTAATTTACGCTGAGTCACTGGTTCATATCGAACATAAAATCAAATATGAATATTGACCAAGGGTTTGAACCGTTAAAAATATAAATCTACTGATTAAATAGATATTTCCTCCATTATTTTGTCTAAAGTCGGACTAGACTGTTGCCACTTTGGCTGTTTGTCTTTATCCACAATTAATGCACGCACACCTTCAACAATATCGCCATGTTGAAACCAAACGTCTTGTAAATGTCGTTCAATTTGCATGCATTGCTTTAGTGAAAGACCTCGACCTAAATGTTGGAGTTGCAAACTGATCCTTTTCGCGATTGGAGATCGTTGTTCCAAGGTATTGCGTATTTTTAACGCCCACGCTTGAGCATCATTATGCTGTTCATTTTCAAGACTATTTTCAATGGCATCAATGCTCTCATAACCAAAATGCTTACGAATTAAATCTGCATTTTGACTGAGTTCACTTTCCGCTGGTCGAGTAATATATTTCGCAATCAATTGTTCAATATATTCTTTGCTGAGATGCTTGGAATTTCTTAAATCTTCTTCTAATTGAACAAGTTGCTCACTCGGAACATGGTAGTCAATCAAATCTAGGTATAACGCATCGCTGGCACTGATTTGATCGCCCGTAGTTGCCATGTACACACCAATATCATCCAAACGTGATAAAAAATGTGTCGCAGCCACATCTGGGAAAAATCCAATGGCAGTTTCAGGCATGGCAAATCTAGACTTTTCGCTGCTGACAAGCACATGACATGCTTGGGCTAAGCCAAATCCACCTCCAAGTACATAGCCATCGAGTATGACAATAATGGGTTTTTCATACGAACGAATGGTGTTCAGCATTTCATACTCAGCTTGAAAATAAGCTTGATGATCTTCTTTACCATTCATATAACTATCATAGAGATAGCGAATATCTCCACCTGCACAAAATGCTTTGGGACTATTTGAGCGTATAAGTACGGCATGAATATTGGTTTGATCAGCCCATAGTGCTAATTGCTGCTGGATGCCTTGGATCATTTCTAAAGACAAGGCATTTAAACTTGCCACGCGATCTAAACTGATTTGGCCTAAATGTCCATGTTCTTCAATCATTAAGTTATTTGTACTCATATCCGTATGATCCTTTTTTCTTTTTAATTGTTTTTAAAATTGGCTTGGCGCTTTTCAACAAATGCTTGCATGCCTTCTTTTTGGTCTTGAGTTGCAAAAATTGAATGAAATGTTCTACGTTCAAAACGTAAACCTTCTTGCAAACTGACTTCAAATGCACGGTTAATTGACTCCTTGATCATCATGGTTGCGACTACAGATTTTTCGGCTATTTTTTCAGCAGCTTTTAAGGTCTTTTCGACTAACTCCTCATTAGGGAAGACTTGAGCAACTAAACCACTCTGCTCTGCTTCTACTGCGCCCATTTGTCTCGCAGTCAGACACATTTCCATGGCTTTGGCCTTACCAATAGCAAGCGTTAAACGCTGTGTCCCACCTATCCCTGGGATTACTCCCAAAGTCACTTCTGGTAAACCGAATTTTGCATTATCGGCACAGTAAATAAAGTCACACATGAGCGCTAACTCACAGCCTCCACCTAACGCATAACCACTGACAGCTGCGATTAGAGGTTTACGGCGCTGAGCAATTCGATCTGCCAGATGAAAAAAATCATCCAAATAAATATTTGGAAAACTCAGTTCAGCCATTTCTTTAATATCTGCACCAGCGGCAAAGGCTTTTTCTGAACCTGTAATAACCATACAGCCAATGGAAGAATCTCTGTCTAAATCATCTAAGGCCAAATTAAGGTCTTGAATTAATGTGCTATTTAATGCATTTAAGGCCTGAGGACGATTTAAAGTAATAAGTCCAACACCATTGTTCTTTTCAAGCAGAATCGTTTCAAATTGCATGTAATATCCCTATATATGTTCAATATTCATGAGTAGGCTTCATATCTGAAGCCTTTTCATTTAAATGTCTTAATGACAACGTTATAAGCTGCGGGCAATTACTAAACGTTGGATATCACTCGTACCTTCATAGATTTGGCAAATACGTGCATCACGATAAATACGCTCTATAGGGAAATCTTTGAGATAGCCATAACCACCAAAGACTTGTAATGCTGCGGAGCAAACACGCTCAGCCATTTCAGATGAAAAAAGCTTGGCCATAGACGCTTCATTTAAGCAAGGTTGTCCTGCTTCTTTTAAACGTGCCGCGTGATAGACCAATTGGCGTGCTGCCTCTATTTCTGTCGCCATACTTGCCAATCGGAACGCAACTGCCTGATGTTCAAAGATCGGCTTTCCAAAGGTAATACGCTCTTTGGCATATCGGGTTGCTTCTTCTAATGCTGCTCGTGCAAGACCAACCGCTTGAGCCGCTATACCAATACGACCGCCTTCTAGATTTGATAAGGCAATTTTCAAACCTTCACCTTCTTTTCCTAACATCAAGCTTTCATGCACACGAACATCTGTTAGTGCAATTTGACAGGTATCTGAAGCATGTAACCCAAGCTTTTCTTCAGTACGAATCACTTCATAACCGGCTGTCTCACGAGGGACAATAAAAGCACTCAGGCCTTTTTTTCCTGCACTCGGATCAGTCACAGCAAAGACAATAATGACCCCTGCATTATGTCCCGAGGTAATAAACTGCTTAGCACCATTAATCACCCATTCATTGCCATCTTTGACTGCACGGGTTTTAATGGCAGCAGCATCTGAACCCGTATGCGGCTCAGTTAATGCAAATGCACCGATCATTTTGCCTTGTGCTAAAGGCACTAAATATTTCTGCTTTTGTTCTTCTGTGCCAAATTTAGCAATAGGAACACAGCCTACTGAGTTATGTACACTCATAATGGTTGATGTTGCCCCATCGGCCGCGGCAACCTCTTCTAAAGCCATAACATAGGCAAGATTACCTGTATCTGAACCACCCCATTCATCTGATACCAACATACCCAATAAACCCAGTTCTCCCATCTGCGCTAAAGCCGCTTTGGGAAAGGTTCCGTGTTTATCCCATTCAGCCGCTTGAGGTTTAATTTGTTCCTGCGCGAAACTGCGTGCCATGTCCTGAATTAATAATTGTTCTTCGGTAAATTGCATCTTATCTTCCTGTACATCAATCAAATGCTTCCATCCAGTTTGAAAATGATTAGAACTGAATGAAAGCTTGATTTTGATCCTGATTGTTCGGCATTCATTTAGGGTTAATCGTTGCGTCTTTTAACTTGCATGCTGCGTGGATTGTTTCGCAATCTCTTGATTTCTTAATAAGAAACGCTGAATTTTTCCACTTGGAGTTTTCGGTAGTTCTTGAACAAACTCCACCAATCGTGGATAAGCATGTGCAGATAAGCGCTTTTTCACAAATTGCCCTAGCTGCTCCGCTAATTCTTCTGACGCTGTGACATGCTCAGCTAAAATTACAAAAGCTTTTACGATTTCTGTCCGATCCGGATCAGGTACACCAATGACCGCAGCTTCAATCACTGCATCATGCTCAAGTAAAGCGCTTTCAACATCGAATGGCCCGATACGATAACCTGATGTTGTAATCACATCATCATTACGACCAACGAAGCTCATACTGCCATCTGCGTGTAATTCTGCGGTATCACCCGTGAGGTAATAATGCTTTACAAAGGGTGACTTACGACTTTCTTTATAGCCACCAAACCACATCATCGGTGATTGACTAATATCGACAGCCAGTACTCCTGGCGTTCCTGCAGCTAGCTCTTGCCCTTGTTCATCAACAACTGCCACGCGATATCCCGGACTGGCATAACCTGCGACACCTGCGCGAATATCATGTTGTAAGCCATGATGATTACACACCACCATACCAACTTCAGTCTGACCATAATGGTCAAAGATCGGTGCATCTAAAACTTGTTTAAACCAGCGGAACACTTCAGGGTTAAGCGGCTCACCAGCGCTACTGACAACTCGAAATTTCCCTTTGAGTTTTGCCATTTGTTCAGGATCAGCTGCCATCATCATCCGATACGCTGTCGGTGCGCCTGCAAGGTTCGTCACTTTGTAGTCATCTACAATCTGACACAAACTATCAATGCTAAAACCACCTTCGTAAAAGAGTGTTGCATGTCCAAGTAAAAGTGGCCCAGTAATTCCGTAATACAAACCATAAGCCCAACCCGGATCGGCAATATTCCAAAACGAATCATCTTCACGTAGCCCTACCGCATTTTTCATATATTGACCAAAAGCGATCAAAGCTTTAAGCGGGACTTCTAAGGGCTTTGCAGGACCTGTAGTACCTGAAGTAAACATCAAAAGAAATGGATCATTGATGCTCTGTAGGACAATTTCACAATCTGTAGACTGTGCGTTTACTTCATCCCAAAAGTTTAAATCTCCCTGTTGAATCCCTTGACCCGCTCGATCTGCAACAGTAACGATTTGGGGACAATGTGCAACTTCATCTAATTTACTGCGATTACCAACATCGCTAATCACCAATTTGCTTTGTGCAAGGTGTAAACGATGTTCAATGGCTTTGGGGCCAAAGGCGGTAAATAGCGGTTGATATACAGCACCTATTCGCCAAGCCCCTAAAATCACCACAAGTAATTCAACTGTACGGGGTAATAAACCCGATACACGATCACCTTTTTGCACACCCTGTGACTTTAAAAAATTGGCAAATTGGCTTGACCACTGTTGCAGCTCTGCAAAGGTATATTGTTCTTTCCGTCCATCTTTGCCCTGCCAATACAGTGCAGCCTTATCTTGATCAATCGCATGACGGTCGCAGCATTCATAACATGCATTTAATTGCTCTAAAGAGCCTGATAACATTTCTTTGGCAGCATGATTTAAGTCAAATGCCTTTGCAACATCTTGATAATTCGACATCTTCTCTACCTCAGTCTCAATTTATTGTTATTCCGACACGAGTGTTAGTATTTTTAGCCATCCCTAGGCTAGATTGGTGTTCAAAGCGATTAAGCGTCCTTAGGTAAGTATTGCTGCACAATGCTTGAAAAATCTAAGTGTGCATTACCTTGTAAACACAGCTGTTGATACATCTGCTGAACCAGTCCACCTAAAATAATCGGCTGTTTGACTTGTCCTGCGGCTTCTACAGCCAATCCTAGATCTTTCAACATCAACTGAGTTGCAAAACCATCGGTATAACCACGTCCCGCAGGTGCATTTGCTGAGATACCCGGCCATGGATTACATACATCCGAACTCCAGCAACGTCCGCTCGAACTATTCACCACACCCGCTAAGGCTTGAGGATCAATCCCCAGACGCGCACCGAGTGCCATACCTTCAGCAACGGCTGCCATGGAAATACCAAGAATCAAGTTATTGCAAATTTTCGCAATTTGACCTGCACCCACATCACCACAATGCACAATGTTTTTACCCATGTGGCCCAATACCGCTTTGGTTTTTTCAAAGGTTTGATCATCCGAACCGACCATAAAGGTTAATGTACCTGCCTGAGCACCAATAGTTCCGCCTGAAACAGGTGCATCACAGATTTTTATCTGATGTGCAGCACCCGCCTCGGCTATATCCTTAATGGTTTGCGGATCAATGGTACTGCTATCGATACATAAGCTTCCTGCTTTCATTACCGCCAACACACCATTTTCTCCCAAGTACACCTCTTTGACATGCTTGGCAGCAGGCAACATGCTAATTACAACATCTGCTTGTTTCGCTGCATCTTGTGGGCTTTGGCAAACAATGCCACCTGCTTCAGTAAAATGCTGAATCGCAATTTCGCTTAAGTCGAAACCGTAAACCGTAAAACCTGCTTTGAGTAGGTTTTGGGCCATTTTTCCGCCCATGTTTCCTAAACCGATAAAGGTAATATTCATCCTTGAACTCCCAAATTAACGTAGGTTAATGGTGGTATTCACTTCACCTTTTTCTTGTGTATCTTCGAACCAACGACTGGTGATGGTTTTAGTTTGTGTATAGAACTGAACTGCTTGCTTACCATATGGACCTAAGTCACCCAGTTTTGAACCACGCGATCCTGTAAAACTAAAGAAAGGTACAGGTACAGGAATTGGAATATTGATACCCACTTGACCAATATCGATATCACTTTGGAATGTACGAGCAACTGCACCACTTTGTGTAAACAGTCCAACACCGTTGCCGAATGGATTAGCATTAATCAATTCAATCGCCTGCTCCAAAGTATCGACATGAATAATGGCTAAAACGGGCCCAAAGATCTCTTCGGTATAGATGCGCATATCGGTTGAAACTTGATTAAAAATCGTCGCTCCGACAAAGTTTCCTTGCTCATAGCCAATGACTTGAACATCACGACCATCCAGCAACAGTTCTGCGCCTTGTTCTACACCGCTTTGAATTAAATCCAATACACGTGCTTTTGCGCGAGGTGAAATGACTGGGCCAATATCGGTATTCGGTTCATGGCCTGCATTGACCTTCAGAGTTTTGGCTTTTTCAACCAGTTCATTAACCCATTCTTTACTTTCACCAACCATGACAGCAACAGACAAAGCCATACAACGCTGACCTGCTGCACCAAATGCTGCACCAACGAGAGCATTTAAGGTTTGTTCTTTATTGGCATCTGGCATCACCACCACATGGTTTTTGGCCCCCATCATCGACTGCACACGTTTTCCATGCTGTCCTGCAAGGTTATATACATGTGTACCAACGGCTGTAGAGCCTACAAATGAAATGGCCTTAATAGCTTGATGTGTGCATAAACGATCAACAACGTCCTTACCACCATGCACTACGTTCAATACGCCTGCTGGAATACCGGCTTCAATCGCAAGTTCGACAAGCATCATGGTAGATAATGGATCTTGTTCAGATGGCTTTAAAACAAAGGTATTTCCACTGACAATCGCCATTGGGAACATCCACAGTGGAATCATCGCAGGAAAGTTAAATGGCGTAATTCCTGCACATACACCCAAAGGTTGCTGCAAGGTATAGGTATCCACACCACGTGCCACACCTTCTATATATTCGCCCATTTGAAGTGTGCCAACCGAACACGCATGCTCAACGACTTCTAAACCACGTTGAATATCACCTTCAGCATCTGCAAGCGTCTTTCCTTGCTCAGCAGTCAGTACACGGGCAATGTCTTTCATATTGCTACGGATCAGATCTTGTAGTTTCAGCATAATACGCATACGTGCTTGTACGGGTGTTAAGCGCCAAGTTTTAAACGCCTCTTGCGCTGAAGCAATCGCTGCATCCACTTCTTCCATAGTCGCCATTGGTACACGACCCAAAACCTCTTGAGTTGCAGGATTTAAAATGTCTTGCCACTCTGTAGTGTTTGACTCTACAAATTTACCGTTAATTAATAATTTAGCCGTCGATGACTGAATATTTGACATTGTGTTCATGACCTCTCCATAGGCACTTATTGTTTTGTACTGACTTAGAAAATATCCAAAAGCCTTATATTTATATTTTCCAATTCACTTCAAACTAGCAAAGAAAATTTTGACTACCAATAGAGATTCACGCACGATTGATGTGCAAATATGCACAGGGATGACAATAACAATGAAAGTAGACTGGGATCATTTACAGTATTTTTTGGTTTTGGCTCGTGCGAAAACCTTAACCAATACTGCACGAATTATTGGTGTGGAGCACAGTACGGTTTCTCGACGTATACATGCGCTAGAACTGGCTTTAGGCACGTCATTATTTAAACGTGAAGCCACAGGTTATGAGCTTACCTTAGAAGGTTTGGCACTGGTTCCTCGGGTTGAACAAATGGAACAGGCTTTTTTACAAATCGAAAAACCCAACCAACCTATGCAAGGTCGTGTGCGAATTGGCACACCCGAAGGGTTTGGAACGGCATTTTTGACACAGCTCTTGGCAGAATTGTCAAAAAAATACCCCTTGCTAACAATCGACCTTATTCCAGTGCCGAAGATGATCAAGCTTTCACATCGTGAAGCAGATATTGTTATTTCCATCGATCGACCAAAATCAGGCCCATATATTATTACCCGACTAGCCGACTATTGTTTAAAGATTTATGGCAGTAAGGAATACTTAAAAAACACGCAACCCATTCATACATTAGAAGATTTAAAATCACACACCTTTGTGAACTATATAGATGATTTGGTCTATAGCCCTGAACTGTATTGTTTAGAACGTTTACCTATTCAGCTCAATGCCAACTTTAGAAGTAGTAGTATTTTGGCACAACAAATTGCCGTGAGTGCGGGTGCAGGATTGGCAATATTGCCCAAGTTTTTGGCCGAGGAAAAACCCGAATTAGAACAGGTCTTGGCGCAAGATGTTCGTTTTGTACATACCTTTTGGATGCTAACCTTAGTCGATTTACAACATGAGCCACGCATTAAGCTAGTCTGGGACTTTTTGAGAAAAAGAACTGACCAATATCATAGTTTATTAATGGATTAAGAAATGAAGCTACCTTCCAAAAGGTAAATGACAAATAATCTGAGATTCATTTTCTTAGTTAAATCATAATTTTTTTGTTTTCTTGATATTTAATCTCAGCTTGCGTTGTCATATAAGTTAAGATTTTCTGAAATTCTCTGACACACAAGCTAAGATTTTATTTCACTTTAATTTGCGGGTTAATTGAATTCAGGATGCTTATAAACCTCAGTGTCATATTTTTTTTGTTTAGCGATGATATTGTTTTTGAGTATATCCACCTTATCTTGATGTATTTTCACAAAATCCTTTTGCGCGGCCTGCCATGTATCAAAACCTTGCTTCAAGTCATCAATTGTACCCTCCAAAAATCTACCTTTAAAAAACAAATTATGATTTTGCAAGTTAATCTCGCAAGGTCTGAATAGATACATGCAGTAACTATCGTCATTGCGCTTCTCTACATACAATACGCTGTCCATAATGGCATCCCACCCATTCAGCATCATATCACCTGTGCCTTCTTCACGAATTAAGTATTGGTGATAGTAGATTGAGCTGTTCACGATCAGAATGTTTTTCGCCCCGCTGCCATATTTCCGCACGGTGGCATGACCGTCAGGAAAATATTTTTTTATAACGTCAGGTATCCATTGAAAGTCATTTTCATCAATTTTATTGAATGGTGTGTACTCAATCCGTTCATGTTTCATCACGCCTTTTTCATCCAAATGCCATTGACGGTTTTTGGCGCTAAGTTTGAGATAAATCAATAAAATGACAGTTCCTAATATTGTTATGAGCGTAATTATTTCCATTGTATTCTGCTTGTAACCCCAAATTATTTTATGATCTAATTTTCAATGTATTGAGAGGTTTATTCAAGACTACTCTACACTTTAACAATCCCGAATCATGTGTCAATAATCTCAAATCAACTGTCATTCAACTCCAAACTATAACTGTTATAGAAATTTAGATGAATGTTGTATCTATGCTTTCAAGCGATATACCCCAATAATCACCTATAACCACTAGGGATTTAGAGTACATCTTATGAGCAATCAAGAGCCTAAAAAACCGCAAAAATATGCAGACAGTGAAATTTCAGATAAGGCCTTTAAGCGTGCCATTATTTGGTTCTCGATCTATGTGCTTTTATTCTGTATTGGTGTAGCGTTTGTCGTTGGTGCAGATAATTCCTATCTACCTTAAACGATAATCTATTCGCTTATTGCAACTCGCTATTGCATGTATATCTTACATTTCATGTTTGCTCATGATCAGTTCATAATGAATTGATCATCAGACCAAATAATTTGGTTTAAATTTGAATTTAAAAAAAGCTTGTAAGTCTAGATTTACAAGCTTTTTGCATTTTAAAATGATCAATTCACAGTTATAAACTTAATATCTCATCTGAATCACTTATGCAGGACTTTGCTTTTTCACTTGGTGCTGAAGATGCGTTTGGATATATTCACCATAGACCGACATTTTTTCAAAAATATGCTCTGAATAAAACATGTCTTCTACCAAGACTTGCGCACGGTCAAATTCATATAAACCTAATCGTTGTAAAATTTTCGCATTGATAAACGAAAACTTTTGGCATAAATCGATATATTGCTGATCTTTGTCTTTAAATAGCAGCTTTAACATATTGATTTTACTTAGATCAAAGTCAATCGGTTCAGCTTTATCCGCCAAGACATGGATTTCAACATCTAAATATTCAGCAAGCTGATTTAATTTTTCTAAGTCGATATGTAGATGTGTAATACAAATGATTTTGGAAACTTTCGGATTACATAAGCTATTGATCAAACTAAAATAGAAGTATTCTGCTGGCGATAGTTGTTCATTATGTAGCTCAATGTAGACATTTAGTCCCGATAAAACATCATCAACTTTAAATGCGCTAAGTTTAGCCTCCGCTTGATAATAACGATTTAATATCGCAACATTTTCAGGACTTTGCGGTGTAGCGTAGATCACCTTCTGATTCAAATTCGCTAAGATAAAAGGTGCAAATAAAAAAGCCGCATTTTCAGCCTTGGCGTGCATATGCTCCTGACAAATACTGACATAGCCCACTTGCTGTACTTGGCGCAAAATTCGACTGCGCAAAAGTACAGCTTCTAAATTAGTATGCTGCTGTTGCAACAGATGCAGCGTTGAATCTGTCAATGGAACATCCACCAGTAAATGTTGTAACAGTTCTAATTCACTGGCTTTAAACATATTCAACTCCCTACCTTCCATACCATTTGATGCCACAAGTGTTGTGGTCAATGCACCTTATAAAAAATTCAAGCTTAAAACTAGATACAGTGATTTTGAAAAAACATATAACAGTACAGACACATCTGTTATAAAAATAGAATGCACAATTAATTTTACTGATATATTTATAACAGAATTTTGTCTTGTTGATGACTATGTATAAATCGGAACAGCTCGCACAGCACCTACGTCAACTGATTGAAAATGGCACTTTAAAAGCGCACGAAAAACTCCCTTCTTTACGTGAACAAGTGCAGTTGTCCGGCTTTAGTTTAATCACGGTCATGAATGCTTATCAGGAGTTGGAATCACGTGGCTTAATCTATGCACGTGAAAAATCAGGCTACTATATAGCGCAAGGCTTGCTCGAAATAGAAGCTGAACACGCTCAAATCGTGTCCTTAAACACTCCCGTTGAAATTAACTCTCTGGTCTTTAAGTATTTAAAATCGATACAAGATGAAAAAATCGTTCCATTGGGTTCAGCCTTTCCAGCTCAAGACATCGTTTTTTCTAAAAAGTTAACCCAAATCATGGGGCAAATTTCCCGAAATCCCAAAAGTTACGATGCCATTGATAATCTTCCACCTGGAAATTTAGCCCTTCGTAAGTTGATTGCACAGCGTTATTGCATGCAAGGCATTGCCACAGATCCAGAGGATATTGTGATTACCTCAGGCTGTATGGATGCACTGAATCTTTCCTTACAGGCCATAGCCTCACCGGGTGACTATATTGTGTTACAGCAAAATATTTTCTATGGCGCCTTGCAAGCTGCAGAGCGCTTAGGCCTTAAAGTGGTGACCTTACCTGAACATCCACAAGACGGTTTTGATTTAACCGCATTTGAACATATTTTAAAAACTTATCCCGTCAAAATTTGTTGGCTGATGCTGAATTCGCATAATCCTGTGGGCTTCACAGTGAGTGATGAAATCAAGCAAAAAATTGCCGTGTTATTACACCAATATCATGTGCATTTAATTGAGGACGATGTGTATGAGGAAATGCATTATGCATCCAAGAAACCCGTTTCAATGAAATACTTTGACCAAAATAATATGGTCTTACATTGCTCTTCTTTTTCTAAAACGTTGGGCGCTGCATTTCGGGTCGGTTGGGTGCATGCGGGTAAATATTCTCAAGCGATTCAACACTTACAGCTTATGAGCACGATTTCCGTCAATACCTTATTGCAAAATGCCTTGGTGGAATTTATTTCAAATTATCATTATGAAAAACATTTAAGGCTCCTAAGAAAAGGTCTACAGCAACACAAATTACAGTTTTACCGTTATTTAGAAAGCCGCCTACCGACTGGATGCAAATTACAATATCATCCAAGTGGTTATTTTCTTTGGTTAAAACTACCAGAAAATATTGAAAGCATGGCGGTCTATGAAGCCTTAATTCAACAGCAGATCGGTGTTGCTCCAGGCCGTTTATTTAACGTATCAGAAGCCAAAACTCAATATATCCGTTTAAATTGTTCCTTTGCATGGAAGGATGAGATTCAACAGGCTTTAGATGCCCTCCTTAGTACAATCTCTGCACTTTCCTCAGATCAGATGAATATTTGACAATTTTTATTGTCATTATTATGCTCAAAGCAATACAGTTCAAATACATATATTTGTTGTTGAGATAACAATGAATTCATTCAATATTTACCAAAATTCAAAAAACAAATAGGTTAGTTCATGGAAGATCAAAAACACAGTCAACGCATACATGCCTTTAGTTCGGATGTACTCACAGATCTGGATGCTGTGGGGATTGCACAGCTCATCAAATCTAAAGAAGCCTCCGTGCAAGAAATAACACAAGCGGCCATTGCACGTGCGGAACAAGTGAACCCGCATCTAAATGCCATTGAACTGGACTGTTTTCAGCGTGCTTTAGAGCAAAATCAATATGTTGAACATGGTCTTTTTGCGGGTGTCCCTTTTTTCTTTAAAGATAATCTAGATTATCAAGGATTGCCCTCACGCCATGGTTCAAAGGCCATCGGTTCAAAACCAGCCGATCGTAATCCTCAAATTAGCCAACAAATCTTAGATCAAGGGTTTGTCGTATTAGGAAAATCCAAGCTCCCTGAATTTGGTCTAAATGCCAGCACCGAATATAAAGATGGATCAGCCACCTATAACCCTTGGCATTTAAGTTATTCCTGCGGTGCATCTTCAGGGGGTTCCGCAGCTCTCGTTGCAGCCGGTGTAGTGCCGATTGCCCATGCCAATGATGGCGGTGGTTCGATTCGTATCCCTGCTGCATGCTGCGGTTTGATTGGATTAAAGCCTAGCCGTGGCCGTACTTATGACAGTGAAGCAGCAGGCTCTCTTCCGATTAATATCATCAGTGAAGGTGTCCTAACCCGTAGCATACGAGATACTGCTCATTTCTATGCAGGAATGGAATCAAGTTATTACAATAAAAAGCTGCCACGCATAGGCATGATTCATGGGCCTTCTAAACGTCGATTACGCATCGGTTTAGTCCCGCAATCGATTACAGGGCAAATAGATAGCGAAACAACTGCAACCTTAATGCATAGTGCAGCACTCTTAGAAAAATTAGGCCATCATGTTGAAGAACTTCAATTACCTTTTTCCTTAAGCTTTGTTGAAGATTTTAGTGAATATTGGGGGATGTTATCCTTTTTACTGAGTACCTTTGGCAAGAAAATCTTTGGCGCTGACTTTAATCCCAAAGAGTTAGATCACTTAACCGTTGGTTTATCGAAGTTGTATAAAAAGAACTTTTATAAAACCCCGCTGTTTCTGTATCGATTAAAGAAAATGCAGCAACAATATCGTGAAATCTTTAAGCATTATGACGTTTTGCTATCGCCTGTACTTGCACATACCACACCGAAAATCGGCTATTTATCACCTCAATTACCGTTTGACCAGTTATTTGAACGTATACAGAACTATGTGACTTTTACCCCCATCCAAAATGTTGTTGGTGCGCCAGGTATGTCGATTCCTATGGGAGAAACCCAAAACGACGGACTACCGATCAGTATGCAAATATCAGCCGATGTCGGTGATGAAAAAACCTTGATCGAACTGGCGTATGAAATTGAAGAAGCTCAGCCATGGCGACGTATTCAGGATATGCCTCGAACTGCTTAACAGCCCAATCAAAGGTTTAAAAAAGGGAGCTGATTGGCTCCCTTTTTTATTTTCAAATCCGCAGCATAAGGCTTTGCAAGGGATAACTGTATTTGAATACAAGATACTTAATTAAAATGATACGTTAGTCCTGCATATACCGCCCGACCTTCACCCGGTGTTAAACGAGCAGGATCTTTGCCGGCATCGTTATAGCCCGGTGTCACGGTAGATGCATATTTTTTATTGGCCATATTTCTGAAATCCAACCAAGCCAAATACTGTTTTTGTGGTTGCATATAGCCGAACGATGCTCCCCAAATTTGCCAATCTTTTGCGTAGAAACTATTGGCATAGTCGGTTGCGACCTTTGCGGCATAAAGTGTATTCACCGCAGCATAAAAGCCTAAAGGATGTTCGTATTTCAGTTCAGCCTGATAGATGTGTTTTGGTATACCTGCCAGCTCATTTTTTCCAAATACCGCATCATTTTTATAGTGAAAATCATTCAAGGTATAGGCTTGTTTTAGTTGAACCTGTCCATATGTATCATTTTGCCAAAGTGAACTGTTTAAACCGACTTCAATCCCTTGATGGATGGTGTCTGAAGCATTCGATTCGTAAATTATCGGATTAGGCTCTGGTTGGATTTCAACAGCCAACAGTTCATTTTTAACCTGTGAATAGTAATATGCAATATTCCACTCACCCAGTGCATGTTGACCACGCCCACCTAGTTCAAGAGTATTCGCTGTCTGACTATTCAAATGAATCGGAGCATTTTGGCGTCCCGTCGCTGCGCCACTTTCATCGGGGAACTTTTGATCCGAACCCCAAATTAAAGCCCAAGGATGTGGTGCTTCTAAGCTTCGACTGACATTGGCAAAGAGCTGTGTTTCAGGTTGGATTTGATATCGAAAACCTAGCGATGGCAGGACATTCCATTCACGAATATTTTCTTTATGACTTTGCACAGGCCATGTCACTTCACTTTCACGATGGGTGTACGCCAATGCAACTCGACTATCGAGCCAAAACTGTGGGTGTAGTGCCAAGGCATTAGCATAATGTAAAACATAGTCACCACCTTGGTAGGTATAATGCCGCGTTTCTGTACCCGCAGCATAGGCGCCTTGCGCAACACGCAAGCGTTCAACGACCTGACCATCTGGCAAATGCGTGGTACTACGGAAACCTAAAGTATTTTGGCTTTCATGGCCCCACAAGATTCGGTCAAATTGGTAGTTAAATAAGGTACTGATATCGTCATAGTCAACCTCAGTACTATAAAGTCCTTCTTGCAAATCCATCGGATAATGATGATAGGCCAGACCCAACTGTAAGCGATCACCTGTGTCCAAAATCATATTGGTTTTATTCGCCAACCAAAGACTTCCCGGCTGCGGGCGATTATTATTCAGTGAGATATTTAGGGGGACTGCTTGTTTTGGATCTTGTTCAATCTGTTGTTGGGTTAGACGTCCCGGTGTTTGGTGTTTAGTTTCTCGGTAACGCAGATAAAAACGTGTATCTAGGTTAGGATTTATTTGATATCCCACATTGGCCGATATACCTTTACTCTGGCTTGAAGCATGATCTTGAAAACCATCATCATCACTTTGCGTTAATGAAACATAATAGTCTAAGTCACCGATTTGTTGTCCTGAGCTGATTTCACTTTTCTGATAACCGTGGCTACCCATTTCATGATGCACTGACAGTTTTGCTGCATTTTTTCCAGTTGGGCTATCATAGTTAATTAGACCACCCAAGCTTAATGCACCACGTGTTAAACCATTAGCCCCCCGTAAAACCTCTATATGGTCTACCCACAGCGGCTCAAGCAGTTCATAAGGTGTTCCACCCGGCCCTGTGAATGGCAAATCATCTAAGGTCACATACAAACCTGAAGCATGCGCCCCCGGTGCACGATTGATCCCCGAGCCACGTATCGACAGTTTCACCCCTTCATTCCCTGAAAATGCCGCGTAAATCCCCGGTTGATTTTTAAATAAATCAGCATTTGTTCGCTTCGGTATATCTTGAATGTCTGCTGCAACGATCGCATTGGTTGCACCATTTACTTTGGTTAGTGCTTTTTTTATTTGTTCATCCATTGAACTTTGTTCAACGTTGATGATAATTTCAGGTAATACATTGCTATCTGCAACACTATATGGTGCCATCGCGGTGAGCATCATCAGGCTTAAAAGCTTAAGTGACGTGTTGTTATATTTGGAAAATTGAGGGACATCCATGATTGCGTCTTCTAAGTGAAACGAAATTGACGGCAAGGATTGTAGTATGTTTTATCGTCATGTATGTATCAAAATATTTCAAAATTCATGATTTTTATCAATATCCTTCTTCGTATTTTTATATTCAAATGATTTGTTAAATGAAATAAAACAGATAATTATATTTTTTAGTCAAAAAATAAAAGTTTCTAAATAAGATAAAAGCCCTCAATCGATAAAGATCAAGGGCGTGTATGGATTGAGAGTACGCATTGAAAGATTGTCGGAAAGTCAGATGTCAAATCCTGAACATACTTTCAATCACACTCTCGTTAAATTGATATTGAAATTTTAAGGCAATTTAAATTAAACAATTCTCTGTAACGGCATTAGAAGTTGTACATCGCGACCGCATTGATTCGGTTATCTTCACCCTTGGTACTGCCATTTGGCGCAGCACCAAAAGCTTCACGTTCACCATAGACATATTCCAGACCTAAACTAATCGGCTTAACAGGGCTGTAAAATACATTTGCCCATGCTTGCCACAAGTTTTTATTGGCCTTGGTTTTATCGACTAATGAGTTGACATAATCAGCATTATTATCTGCTTTCATATAACCATAGCCCAATGTTCCGCGCCATTGTGCTGAAATTTGTTGAGTTAAACCTACTGTAATCGAGTCAAATTCATTGGTGGCGATGATGTCTTTATCCGCATTGGTCACAAAACCTTGGTTGGTCCATGACACAAAACTACTGTCGCCTTTGACATGGTAATAATCCGCTTTGAGCACTGTTTTATCCGTCAAATCTAGTTTTGCGCCCAGACCAAGCCCCCATGCGGTTTCTGTATCCGTATCCGTTTTCTTTTCAGCACCCATCGCACGTGCGCTCAACGTCAGCGTATCTATCATTTTATAATTTAAACGCGCAGTTAATGCAGGCAAACGCATATTTGAGCTGTCATCTTTAGAATCTTCAGCTGCGAGCACGAGATTTGTCTCAGGACTAAATTTGTGACTATAGCGAATTTGCGGTGTACGTTTAACAGCACCACCGACATAGCCCAATGCATCAATGGTTTCAGGCATATAATCAGGTACAGCAAAGTTAGACCATGTTTGCCCCACCAACCAATTGCCATAGGTTAAATAGGCATGACGAATACGTAGTCCATCATTTGCACCCAAAAAGTCGACTTCAATTTTACCGCCTACATCTCCCACTTGAGTCGGCGTTTTAAAGTCTAGGCCTAAACGTGTGGCAGCAAGTGTTGCTTTTAAACGATCTGAACTTTCAGCATTCCCTTCTATCGGAACACTATTCATTTGGTTATACAGGCGAGATAAGCTGCCGCCTTCTGCCTGATAAGATGCATCTGCTCGCACATTGCCATACAAGCTAAACTCAGCGCCCGATTTGGTATTTAAACTCAGGCTCGGTGTTTGAGTCGGTTTTTGATTCTGCGCAGCAACTACAGACCCTTGTTTTACGTCTTTGATTTCACTCGACAAAGTGTTTTGCTGTTGAACATATTGCTGCATCATGGCTTTTAACGCTTTGACTTCTTCACGCAACTGCTCAACTTCAGCTTCGCTGACTGCCGCATGTGTCCACATGGGGAACACGGCTGCACAAGCCAGTATCATCGGTTTAATTTTAAAGGTTTTTTTGACTAAATTTAGCTTTTGAGTTTTCATCCTGACCTCGATTTGGGCAATGCCCTTTCCTTATTTTTTGTCACAATTTTCCACTAGCCCTCATGCTGTGCATTAGGGCCTGGAAACTTAAAATTTTGGGGTAATGTTAAATCTTTAAATATCGGCTTAATTCGCTGGATTTTTGATAGCTTGCGTATTGAGTTTTGGCGACTGACCTTGAGTAGACGCTTCTACTGACGCTTGCAAATTCACCATAAAGATCGCTAATGCAGCTATGACACCGGGAATGGCAATCACCAAGAAGTTCATTTGATGCGGCAAATTCATGGTTAACAGCGCACCAGTAAGTACCGGTCCAACGATTGCACCAATTCGTCCAATCCCCGATGCCCAGCCCATACCTGTAGAACGTACCGTAGTTGGATAGTATTGTGCGACAAAGGTATAAAGTAGGATTTGCGAACCAATAGTAGCTGCACCAGCAACAGCAATTAAGGTATACAGAACCATTTGCGGACTGTTAAAGCCCAGTAAGATTAAAGCCAATGCGCCACACATGAACATGATGCTTAGTACTTTCTTGATATGGAATCGGTCTGCCAAAGCACCTCCACCAATAGCACCTACCATTCCACCAATATTCAGTGCAAAGAGGAAAATCATACTTGCACCTAGCGAATAGCCAGCTTGAATCATCAATTTTGGTAACCAACTTCCAAGTGCATAAACCATCAATAAGCACATGAAAAATGCAATCCAGAACATGAACGTACTGAAACTACGGCCTTGTTGAAATAATGCTTTTAACGGAGCTTTGTCTTCTTCAGAAACTTCATTGAGTACAAATTGAGTATCTGTTGTGAGGACTTGTTCAGGGGCAATTTTAGAGACAATCGTTCGAGTCGTATCTGTTTGATGCTTTGAGGTTAAATACATCAATGACTCAGGGAGGAATTTCCAAATTAAAGGCAATGCAAGACATGGAATAATTGCAATATAAAACATGATTTTCCAGCCATATACAGGCACTAACCAAGCACCCAATAACGCTGAAGCCATACCACCAATGGCATAACCACTAAACATTAGTGCAACCAAGGTGCTGCGTATACGTTTTGGCGCGTATTCTGTCATTAATGCCACAACGTTCGGCATAACACCACCGATGCCTAGACCGGCAAGAAAGCGTAAAATACCAAACTCAACTGGAGTACTTGCAAAAGCACCGCAGAAGGTAAAACCACTAAAAATACCGACGCAGATCATAATGGTTTTTTTACGACCAATTTTATCGGACAATGTGCCAAAACACATGGCACCAAACATCATGCCAAATAAAGCCGTACTTGCCAGTAAGCCGGCTTGTACCGCAGATAAGGACCACTCTTGCATCAACAACGGTAAGGCAACGCCATAGATCACCAAGTCATAACCGTCAAAAATAATAATCAAAAGACACCAAATCAAAACACCCCAATGAAATGGCGTAAATTTGGCTTCATCAACCAAGGTATTAATATTAATTTTCTGGTTTTGCATAGCCCACCTCCTAATTGTGAAGCTTGTAAAATTCGCTTTTCACAATGAATAAGTCGGTGCTTAATGTCCAAAACCGATTAGGCATGTTTGTATACCTAAAAAGTAGAATATAAATTAATCCCTTGATTCCGCTTTATTTAAATAGATCATTTCATAACTGCTGTTCATCTGAACGTCTATCAACACATTACTTAAAACACAGCACGATCATAAGGAATCGCTTCTAAATCATATACTTGATAAACACTATCAAATAAACCACGAATATCTTCGCTTTCATCCATATTACGTACAGCCATAAATACTGGGCTAATCGCGGCTTCATCTAAGATAGGAACAAAGGTTAAATGTGTTAATTGCACACTTTGGGCACTCATTGGAGTGATACAAACCCCTTCATTAGCTGCAACAAAGCCTAGAGCCAGTTGTAATTCACGTACTTCGCGTACTTTTTTAGGTTCCAAACCATACTCTGAAAATATGCCACGCACTTGGGTCGAAAAGTTTGGTTTGTTGTGATTTGGATAAAAAATCAATTGTTGATCGATCAGATCTGCAAGATATATACCTTCCTTTTTTTGTGCCAAAGGATGACTAGCGTGTAAGGCTACTACTAAGCGTTCTTCACGAAGTAAAACCCGTTTGATCGCAGGGTCTGAAATACGCAAACGCCCAAAGCCGACATCTATACGACCTTCCTTTAATGCTTTGATTTGTTCAGTGGTCGCCATTTCCTCCATTTCTATTTTTAAATGTGGATGTTGTTGTTTGAATAAGTACAAAATATTCGAGAGTAAACCAAACAATAAAGAGCTCACAAAACCGATTGTCACTGTTCTTTCTGTCAAACCGATTCGTTTCGTCATTGATTTAATTTCTTCTGCATTAGACAAAAGTTTTAAAGCATGATGATAAAAAAATTGGCCTGCTTCTGTAGTCTTAAGCGGACGGCTACCGCGTTCAAATAACTGAATTCCAAGCTCATGTTCCAAATTTTGAATCTGCCGACTCAAAGGTGGTTGAGCTATATATAGTTTTTCTGCCGCTTTGGTAAAACTCTGCTCTTCAACCACCGCGACAAAGTATCTTAAGTGTCTTAGTTCCATGGCTATCAATACCTATTAAGTATAATAAAATGCAAATTTGATCTTCGACGTGAAGATTTTATTCTTTTAAGGTATATCACATAGACAGGATTAAGCAAATTTAATCCCATCCAACAGATCAAAAACATCGTGCAGCCCATACCTGAAAGAAACTTCACCTGCTACACGAAACAACTTAAAAAGTATTGTTAGACAACCAAACAAGGAACGTGGCAGCCAAAGACCTCTTTTATCGAGTGATAGCCACCCATACTTAAATGCATACTTAAGGAGATATAGTATGAACCGTCAAGAGATTGATGTTCTGGTTAAACAAATGAACGTAGATACAGCAATAGGGCCTGTTGACCAACGTGTACAACAAGTTGTGGTACGTTTATTGGGTGATTTATTCCAAGCGATTGAAGATCTAGATATTACTCAAACTGAACTATGGAAAGGTCTAGAGTATTTTACAGATGCGGGTCAAGCGAACGAATTAGGTCTTTTAGCCGCTGGTTTAGGTTTAGAGCACTATCTAGATTTACGTGCCGATGAAGCTGATGCGAAAGCAGGTATTACAGGTGGTACACCACGTACCATTGAAGGCCCTTTATATGTGGCTGGCGCACCTGAATCAGTGGGCTTTGCTCGTATGGACGATGGTACGGAAACCGATAAAATTCCAACTCTGTTTATTGAAGGTACGGTAACAGATACCGAAGGCAACATCATTGAAGGCGCTAAAGTTGAAATTTGGCATGCCAACAGCCTAGGTAACTATTCTTTCTTTGATAAGTCTCAATCTGACTTTAACCTTCGCCGTACGATTCTTTCTGACCAAGACGGTAAATATGTTGCACAAACTACGATGCCCGTTGGTTATGGCTGCCCTCCAGAAGGTACAACTCAATTTGTTTTAGACAAACTAGGCCGTCATGGTAACCGTCCATCACATGTACATTATTTTATCTCTGCACCGGGTTACCGCAAGCTAACTACTCAATTCAACATCGAAGGTGATAAATACCTTTGGGACGACTTTGCCTTTGCAACTCGTGATGGTCTGGTGGCAACTGCTGTTGATATCACAGACGAAGCTGAAATTGCACGTCGTGGTCTAAACCAACCGTTTAAGCACATTAGCTTTAATGTTGAGTTAGTTAAAGAACAAGCTGCAGCACCAAATACTGAAGTTGATCGTCGACGCGCTAGCGCTTAATTACTCAATCTAAGGAAGCCGAGCTGTCTCATCCAAGTTTGACAACTCGGCGACTATCCCCTCATTGGACAGTCGGAGAATGGACATGCCACGTATTCCTGTAATTAACACCAGCCATCTAGATCGTATTGATGAACTTCTTGTCGATAATTTTGACACTGGTGAATTTAAACTGCACCGCTCAGTATTTACCGATCAAGCGTTATTTGATCTTGAAATGAAATACATTTTTGAAAGTAACTGGGTGTATTTGGCACATGAAAGCCAAATTCCAAATAACAATGATTATTACACGACTCATATCGGTCGCCAGCCGATCATCATTGCACGTAACCGTAATGGTGAACTGAATGCCATGATCAATGCCTGCTCACATCGTGGCGCACAGTTATGTCGTTATAAAAAAGGCAACAAAGCGACGTATACATGTCCATTCCATGGTTGGACCTTTAATAACTCAGGTAAATTACTCAAAGTTAAAGACCCTGCTGAAGCCGGTTATTCAGATTGCTTTAACCAAGATGGTTCACATGACTTGAAAAAAGTCGCACGCTTTGAAAGTTATAAAGGCTTTTTATTTGGTAGCTTAAATCCTGATGTGCCAAGCCTTGAAGAATTCTTAGGTGAAACCACCAAAATTATCGACATGATCGAAGGTCAGTCGGAAAACGGTTTGGAAGTTTTACGTGGTTCATCTACCTATACCTATGAAGGTAACTGGAAACTGACAGCTGAAAATGGCGCAGATGGCTATCACGTATCAGCCGTGCATTGGAACTATGCAGCGACCACTCAGCACCGTAAAGAAGCACAAGCGGCAGATAATATTCGTGCCATGAGTGCGGGTTCTTGGGGCAAGCAAGGCGGTGGTTCTTATGGTTTTGACAGTGGTCACATGTTGTTGTGGACACAATGGGCTAACCCAGAAGACCGGCCAAACTTTAGCAAAGCCGATGAATATACCGAAAAATTCGGCGCACCGATGTCGAAATGGATGATCGAGCGTTCACGTAACCTATGTCTTTATCCAAACGTCTATTTGATGGATCAATTCGGTTCACAAATTCGAGTTTTACGCCCGATTTCTGTCAATAAAACTGAAGTCACCATTTACTGTATCGCCCCTGTCGGTGAAGAGCCAGAAGCACGTACACGTCGTATTCGTCAATATGAAGACTTCTTTAATGCTTCAGGCATGGCAACACCTGACGATTTAGAAGAATTCCGTGCCTGCCAAGCAGGTTATGCAGGAATTGAGCTGGAATGGAACGACATGTGCCGTGGTTCAAAACACTGGATTCATGGACCGGATGATGCAGCCAATGAAATTGGATTAAAACCGCTATTAAGTGGCATCAAAACGGAAGATGAAGGTCTTTACCTTGCTCAGCATCAATATTGGTTAAAAACCATGAAACATGCCATCGCTGAAGAAAAAGAACTAGCTGAACAAGTCGCAAATGAACAAGGAGATGTCGCATGAATGCAACTGCACATTTAGACAGCGTAAGCATTGAAGCTGTATCTCAGTTCCTCTACCGCGAAGCGCGTTTTTTAGATGATGAACAGTGGGATGAATGGCTAGAGTGCTATGCCCCATCTGCATCATTTTGGATGCCGGCTTGGGATGACGATGACCGCCTCACGGAAGATCCACAGTCTGAGATTTCTTTGATTTATTATCCAGACCGTCAAGGTTTAGAAGACCGTGTCTTCCGCATTAAAACCGAGCGTTCATCTGCCACGATGCCGGATACACGAACCAGCCATAACATTAATAACGTCGAGATTATTGAACGTGATGGCGACAACGTAACGGTGCGTTTTAACTGGAACACCTTAAGTTTCCGCTACAAAACCAACTATAGCTACTTTGGCATGTCACGTTATGAAATTGATTTTTCAGGTGAGCAGCCAAAAATCCTCAGCAAATATGTTGTTCTGAAAAACGATTATATCAACCAAGTTATTGATATTTATCACCTCTAAAAGCTTATTTCACTAAGCAAGGTTTTACTTTCAGCCAGAAGGATATTTGGCTGAAAGGACACGTTATACCAGATTTTCAAAAGGATATTCAGCCATGTCAAACCATAATGTTGCACTTCAATTTGAAGATGGCGTTACTCGTTTTATTAGTGTTGCTCAAGGTGAAACCCTATCCGACGCAGCCTATCGTCAAAAAATCAATATCCCTCTAGATTGCCGTGATGGCGCATGCGGGACATGCCGTGCATTTTGTGAGTCGGGTACTTACGACATGCCTGAAGAATCTTATATCGAAGATGCTTTAACCCCCGAAGAAGCTGAGCAAGGTTATATTTTAGCTTGTCAATGTCGTCCAAGTTCAGATGCTGTTTTCCAAATCAGTGCATCATCTGACGTGTGTAAAACTGAAATTCATGAGTTTCAAGGCACATTGTCTCGTGTTGAAAATATGTCGGATTCTACGATTACCTTTGATATTCAACTGGATGAAGGTCAACCTGACATTAACTTCTTGGCAGGTCAATACGTCAATGTCGGCATTCCGGGGACTGAAGAAACTCGTTCGTATTCGTTTAGTTCAAAGCCGGGCAATCGTTTAACAGGCTTCGTGGTTCGTAATGTCCCTGAAGGCAAAATGAGTACTTTCCTGAGTGCCGATGCGAAAGCCGGCGACAAAATGACCTTCAAAGGACCTTTTGGTAGTTTTTATCTGCGTAATGTTGTCCGCCCTGTGGTCATGCTTGCAGGTGGTACAGGTATTGCGCCGTTTATGTCCATGTTACAAGTGCTTGAAGAAAAAGGTTCTGAACAACCTGTTCGTCTTGTATTTGGCGTAACCAATGACTTTGACATCGTAGCAAAAGACAAGCTCGATGAATTACAAAGCAAACTCCCGTGGTTCGAATACCGTACTGTGGTCGCTCACCCTGAGTCACAGCATGAACGTAAAGGCTATGTGACCAGTCATGTTGAAAAAGATTGGTTAAACAATGGCGATGTGGATATTTACCTCTGTGGTCCTGTACCGATGGTCGAAGCGGTACGTGGCTGGTTAGATACCGAAGGCGTTAAACCTGCAAACTTTTTGTTTGAAAAATTCTCAGCGAATTAAGGGAGAATAGTTTAATGTCAGAACAAGCCAGATTTAACAATAAAGTTGTCATCGTTACCGGTGCCGCTCAAGGTATCGGTCGTGGAGTAGCACTACAAGTGGCTCGAGAAGGCGCTCAAGTGGTATTGGCAGATCTCTCAGATTTTGTTGAAGAGACGCTGAACGATATTCAAGCCCATAATGGCGATGCCATTATTGTTAAAGCCAATCTTGAAACATTTGCAGGCGCCCAAGAAGTTGCTGCCCAAGCCATTGAAAAATATGGTCGAATTGATATCTTAATCAATAACGTTGGCGGTGCGATTTGGATGAAGCCCTTCCAAGAGTTTTCAGAAGAAGAAATCATTAAGGAAGTTAATCGTTCATTATTTCCAACTATGTGGTGCTGCCGAGCCGTGTTACCTGAAATGATTCAAAATCAGCAAGGGACAATTGTAAATGTATCTTCTATTGCAACCCGTGGTATTAACCGTGTGCCATATTCAGCGTCAAAAGGTGGGGTAAATGGCTTAACCTCTGCACTCGCTTTTGAACATGCCAAAGATGGTATTCGAGTCAATGCCGTAGCTACAGGTGGTACAGAAGCGCCACCACGAAAAGTACCTAGAAACGCCAACCCATTGTCAGATCATGAAAAACAATGGATGCAAGACGTGGTCGATCAAACCATTGACCGTACATTCTTAGGACGCTATGGCACAATTCAGGAACAAGTGAATGCCATCTTATTTTTGGCATCCGATGATTCATCTTATATGACAGGAACAGTCGTCCCTGTTGGTGGTGGAGATCAAGGTTAAACGCTATACCGTCATTGGTTTAATTCAACAGGCTCATTGACATAGTCGCATGGAGGCAAAAGCGATGGCACCCCTGTTAAAAACATTAAAAGAAGATTGGTCGATCTCAGCGACGGTTGCAGGATTTTTAGCCGTGCTGATTTCATATTCAGGCCCACTGATTATTTTTTTCCAAGCCGCACAAAAAGCTCAAGTTTCCCCAGCCATGATGATTTCATGGATTTGGGGGATTTCTATTGGTGCTGCGCTGGCGGGTATTTATCTCTCTATTAAATATAAAACCCCGGTGATTACCGCGTGGTCAGCGCCCGGTACAGCCCTTTTAGTCACCCTATTTCCGAATATTTCACTGAATGAAGCCATAGCAGCTTATATCACGTCTGCTATCGTTATATTTTTGATTGGAATCACCGGCTATTTTGACAAACTCCTAAAATGGATTCCTCAAGATGTCGCTGCGGGAATGATGGCAGGTATTTTATTTCAGTTTGGGCTTGGACTGTTCACTGCTACAGATAGTATGCCGATCATTGTCTTTGGCATGTTATTGGTCTTTCTGATTTCTAAAAGACTATCGCCACGCTACGCGATGATTTGGGTCTTACTGACTGGTGTCATCCTGAGTTTTACATTAGGAAAAATTAATCCTGTTGATGTGAATTTTCAACTCGCTATACCGCAGTTTATTGCCCCAATTTGGACTTGGAACTCGACTTTAAATTTGGCGATTCCCTTAATCTTAGTCAGTCTGAGTGGTCAATTTCTTCCGGGGATGGCGATCATGAAACTCAGTGGATATGACACGCCAGCTAAGCCCATTATTACAGCGACCAGTATTGCCTCGCTCGTTGTCGCATGTGTCGGAGGCATTACTATTGTTTTAGCGTCTATCACCGCAGCCATGTGTATGGGCAAAGATGCACATGAACTAAAAGAAAAACGTTATATAGCCGGTATTGCCAATGGTATTTTTTATATTTTAGGCGGCTTATTTGCAGGCAGCATTGTCATGTTATTTAGCCTATTACCTAAAGAGTTGGTCGCTGCACTTGCAGGTCTAGCGTTATTAGGTGCGATTGGAACAAACATGTCCGTTGCAATGAAAAATGAGGCCAACCGTGATGCGGCGCTAATCACTTTTTTAGCGACAGCCTCAGGTATGCATTTTTTAGGGCTAAGCTCAGTATTTTGGGGGATTTGTATCGGTGTCGCTGCACATGTCATTTTGACCAAACGAGTAGCCACACAAGCGCCGATGACAACGGCTCAAGATTCTAAAAGTTCATAATATTCAAAAGCATTACTACTACAAAGAAGATGGGAAAATTACATCTTCTTTGTTTAATCGAAAACTCAATTTTTTGATTTTCTTGTCATTTAAACTTAAAAATTCAATATTCGAAATTAAGAGCTCTATAGGATAAAAAAGGGATCATGTTGCATCATCCCTTTTTTACTTATCTTTGAATTATTTACGTTTTTTCTTACCACTAAGTAGATCTATGGCTTGGGCATAACGTGTAGGTGCAATTCGCTGAATTAAATCAATAATTTTGGCATCATTACCAATTAAAACTCGACGTTTATTCTGCTTTACCGCATCTAAAATGACTTTTGCTGCGACTTCAGGCGGTGTTTTTAGCACTTTATTAAATGCTTTGGTTGCCCTATCTGGGTTCATCCCTAACGCACGAATACTGTCACTCATACGCGCGCTATTTGCAATATTGGTTCGAATCCCACCCGGATGCACGCAAGTTGCGCTGACTCCAGCATTTTCCAAGTCTAATTCTTGGCGTAAAGATTCAGTAAAACCTCGTACCGCAAACTTCGTTGCATTATAGGCACTTTGAGTCGGTTGAGCCGTCAAACCAAATAAGCTGGAAATATTAACTATATGTCCATCGCCACTTTGTTTTAAATACGGTAAAAATGCTTTTGTCCCATATACCACGCCCCAGAAATTAATATTCATAATCCACTCAATTTCATCATAATGCATACCTTCTACAGTACTGGCTAACGCGACACCTGCATTATTAAAGATCAAATTGATCTGGCCAAATTCAGCTTGGGTTGCAGCCGCCCATTGCTCGACAGCGGCACGATCAGATACATCTAACTGGGTCTGAGTTATTTTCACACCGGTGTGCTTAATCATTTCAGCCGTTTGTGCAAGGCCGTCGAGGTTGCGATCACTTAATGCTAGATGCGCACCTGATTGAGCCAGTTGAATGGCTAATTGCTGTCCAATACCTGAACCTGCTCCAGTAATGGCTGCGACTTTGTTGTTAAAATTTTTCATCGTTATTCCTATACACACTTAATCTCGTTCAGTGAACAAGCTGCATTTTCATATTATTCATAACACAAGCTTAACGAGAACTGATCTATGAATGAAATGATTTTATTTAATTGTAAAATATGAATGCTATACATAGCTCTTTAGCGTTATTGCTTCAAATCAAATTAATGTAATTCAACATGATTAGAGCAAAAATTGAAAACTTAAATGAGCCTTTTAGCTCCGGCTTTTTTTGGGATTGTAGCTCTAAATTTTTCAGCTCAAACAGCGTTTGATATTTATAAAAGTGATACAAATCCCAAATGTTATAAACAAAGCTCAACATTTATTCTATTTTTCTACACGATCCAGATTCTACATATTCAAAATCAGTATATAAAATCCACAATATATACTTATTTTTTTGTGAATATAGCCCTTGAAGACAACAAGGCTGATGCTTTGTAATTTTCCAAGTCTTGTGTATCCACCCTTTGGAAGATCAGGGATGCACATCTCTTACTATGTTCAATAGAGGTTCTAAAATGATAAAAACAACTCTTAGCCTAATCGGTTTGTCACTGGTGTCTAGCTTAGCTTTGGCTGCTGATCCATTGCATGGTACTAAATGGAAAACCATCGATGACCAAACCAAAAAACCTTTATCTGTAGTTCAATTTAATGAAACATCAAAGGGCGTTTTATCTGCAAAAATCGTGGATGTACTCACCCCGGGTGAAGCAGAAAACTGCCAAAAATGTGTAGGTAAATTCCACAATAAACCACTACTCGGTGTGCAAATCGTGAATGGTTTGAAAAATACCGGTAAAAATACCTATGACGGCGGTAAAATTACTGACCCGAAAAATGGTAAAACCTATAGTTTCAATGCCAAAATGTCGAATGACGGCAAGACCTTGAATGGTCGTGGCTATATTGGTGTATCTGCGCTTGGACGCAGCCAAACATGGATACGTGTAAACTAATCCTTTATGTACAAAGTCAAAAGCGGCTCGATTGAGTCGCTTTTTTTGTATGAAAACCAAGAATGAAATTATTCGAAAATAAAAATTAAACGGTATAACGTTTGCTTAGCCCCCATTCGGCTAATATTCGACGATAGGTTGTCGATGAGCGATCTGCTTCGAAATGCGCCTCCATACTGATATCCAGTGGCAATTCCTCAGGTTTTTGACTTTCCACCATGTCCTGATCTTCAGCAAAAATTTGTGCATTAAAATCATAGACCGCTTGTAAATCGCCTGTGGTATCAAAATTTCGAGTTAAAGGCACAAATAAACGGGTTTTATTATGCGATACAGGACAACAGGCATTTAATATTTTCAATACCCCATTTTCAGGAAAATCGATGGTTAAAATTGCAGAAAATGGCGGATAGACATCAAACGTTCTTTTCCATAAAAAGTCTTCTGGCGCTAAATGTTGTAAGCCATGCGGATAATTACTCACATCACTGAGATATTCTGTATGTAGTCCATAGTCCGTACGTACTGTCGAATATTTTTGCACTTTAGGGTTTTCACGATCTGCAAAGCTCTCATGATGCACCCATGCGAAATGTGCAACATCAATAAAACCTTCGAGCTGACGCCCACTTGAACCATCAATATCTACATAAGGTGGCAATATAGATTGGTGCTGCTCTGTATCCCACGTGTCTAAATCTGGAAAATTGGCCGTAGATTCATCGCGGTTAAATAAACTGGTCCACACCAATCCATATTTCAATACGACTGGAAATTTAGTTAATGAAAAACGCTCTGAAATTTGTGTCAGCTCAGGCTGTGCAGGAATTTTTACACACTTTCCTGCACCGTTATAATGTAGACCATGATATGGACAAATAATATCTTCACCCTTGACCCAGCCTTTGGTTAATGGCACCCCACGATGTGGACAGATATCACGAACCAAATGAATTTTTCCACTTTCAGTTTGATACAACGCCATTTTTACATCGAGTAATTGCACTTGTTGCGGTTCAATCGAAACATCTTCTACACATGCAACGGGATACCAATGCTGCGCCAAAATATTCCAGTCGTTAGCATCAAATGTACTGCACTGAGGTTGGGTAAATAAATTGAGTACTGGAATGGCATTCATAGTTCATCTCGACAATTGCAATATTTCTTTCGCATTTAGCGCTATTTAAATTTTGCTAAATCCTTATTTTCTAAGTCGAAATTAAATTCTAAACACATTTCTGTCTATTAGAATGATTTGCATAGATTGTTCTGTTTTTTAGAACATTAAGCATTGAACCGGCTTTGTTGCATAAAGGCTTTAAAGATAGAGTTTCCCTAAGTAACTCAAATTTAAGTGACAACTTGGGTATGAGGGCGACCTAATTCTGTGAATTTGTTCAAAACTGCTACACGTGCATGAATCTCATTCACCTGACTAGGAAAACTCCTTGCTGTTAATTTATCGCCCAATAATTTGATGCAATGCATCTTGGTTTCAACCAAACTTCGATGATGGTAGCCTGACCATTTTTTCCATAGCGTCCTACCTAGATGTTTAACAGTACGAAGTAATTCATTTCGCTCTAGCGAGCTGGTCTTTTTATCTTTCCATGGCTTCGCATTTTTTCTAGGTGGAATCACCGCATGTGCATCTCGATCTGAAATGACTTGTCGGCAGAGCTTTGTGTCATATGCGCCATCAGTATAGACCGAATCAATTCGTTCATCCAAGGGAATTTGAGAAAGTAAATCATCGAGTACTTGCGAATCGCTCACATTATTTGTAGTAAGCTGTACTGCACGTATTTGAAGGGTTTCAGCATCTATAGCAATATGAAGCTTGCGCCATTGACGACGATATTCAGGTCCATGTTTCTTACGTTTCCATTCACCTTCACCTAGAAATCTCAAGCCAGTGGAGTCTACGAGTAGATGTAGCCCATCACTACTTTTTTGATAGCTAATCGCAATATCAATATGCTTTTGTCTACGACAAAGGGTGGAGTAATCCGGAGCTGTCCAATCTAATCCCCAAAGCTTAATCAGGCTTTGAACAAAACCTGAAACCATGCGTAAAGAGAGTCGAAATAGGGATTTAATCATTAGGCAACATTGGATTGCTATATCAGAATAGGTTTGATTTCGACCTTGTTTGCCCTTTGCTTGTGCATACCACTGAGTTTTTGAATCAAACCAAATGGCAATATTTCCACGATTAATAAGTGCGCGGTTGTATGTAGACCAATTGAGAGTACGGTAAATTTTAGGTGTGGGCTTATTCATTTGAAAATTATATTGTGGAATAAGCCCTTAACGATAGGTTTGTGCAACAAAGCCAAAGTAATCCTTAAACTTCCTCCGTCAAAGAAAATAAACTTTCTTAAAAGAGTCATTTAATGAATTATCGCTTTTAGCTGTTATTTTTCAATACGTTTAAAAGTTACTTCAGCTAAATTTAAAGTAGATGTTGTACATCCAATATGCAATTGTCATTCAAATATTTTTCAGCACAATTTTAAAATATATGTGAGGCATAAATGCTGAATGAATTCAGAAAACATAAAAATCCCCCACGTTTGGAGGATTTTTTACTTTATTTATTGAATAGCCATTATTTTTAATACACATCACGGCGGTAACGACCTGCTTTACGCAGTGTATGCAATTGTTCAATGCCCAGTATATCTTGCAAAGTTGCATCTACCGCTTTGGCCATATTTAAACTGCCGCAGATATAGAGACAAGCCCCTTGCTCTAGCCAATCAACCAATTCAGCTTTTTTTACAACTAGGACATCTTGCACATATTTTTCAGCAAATCCATCACGAGAAAATACCCGATCGATTTCTGAAATTTTACCTTGGTTTTGTAATTCATGCAGTTCATCAGCAAAAATTGCATCGAAATCTTGTTAATGCTCACCATAAATTAACCAGTTTTGATAGTGCTCTGTTGCGACACGTTGCTTAAGATGTGAAAGCAAACCCGCCATTCCTGAGCCATTGCCAATCATAATTGCCGACTTAACGCCCTCTGCTAAGTGAAAATTTGGATTCGCACGAATACAGGTATGAATATATTGACCAAATTTTAAATCTTGTGTTAATAAACCAGAACCTAAACCTAGTTCATCGCCATGCTGCTCTTGACGTACGACGAGCTCTAAATCTTTTTAATTAAATAGAGTTTGATAATTTCACGCTTATACTAAACGACTGAATAAAGACTATAATAAAAATTAAAAATTCATTCGCCATTTGCGAAATCTTCGAGCAATCATGTCCAAAAATCTTGCAACGCTGATTGGATTCAGTGCAATCTTACAATGGTCTTCTATTGTTGGTTTACTTAAGAAAATTAGTTTCAGTATTGGCCCTGATCTTGCTGTGCTCTTTATGTATACCTTGAGCGCAATTATTCTATTGCTCTTATTTAAAATTCCAAACCTTAAACTGGTTCCGCGCCAATTTTTGATATACGCCACCCTTTTATTTGTGATTTATGAGTTGTGTTTTTCGTATGCCATTGCTTTGGCTCAAACAGCTCAACAAGCGATTGAAATCAGTTTGGTCAATTATTTATGGCCGAGTCTGACAATTGCCGCGTTAATATTATTTAAAGAATTAAAATTTAACTTTTTCGTAATCATTGGTTTAGCCATTAGTTTGGGCGGCATTATTTTAATCCAAACTGGTAACGGAAGTTTTAACTGGTCTACAGTCTTTACCAACATTCAGTCCAATCCCTTTAGCTATTTTCTTGCTTTTATGGGCGCGAGTTTATGGTCACTCTATTGTGTGATTACACGTAAATACAGTCATGGGCATAACCCTATTTCATTCTTTTTCGTCGTGATCACCATTGTGCTATGGCTAAAAATGTTGATATTTCACGGTATCCCGCGAATGCCTGCCGTAGACTTACATACCGGTAAGTATATGTTAATCGTGTCCATCGTGACCGCATTGGGTTATGCAGCGTGGAATGTAGGTATTATAAAAGGCAATATTACGATATTGGTAACTTTATCGTATTTTAGTCCGATTTTTTCTTCGGTTATTTCAATGTTTATATTACAGACACCACTGAGTTTAAGTTTTTGGCATGGTGCCATTTTGGTGACATTAGGTTCGCTGGTATGTTGGATTTCAACCAGTTGGCCACAAATTAAAGCCAGATTAATGCAATTGCGCCATGAATAATAAGAAGCAGTCACTTGGCTCATTTATCTTAAACTGAATAGCAAAACCGCGATTAGGCACAGCATATGAAGTAACTGTGTTGGTGCAAAATATAGAAAATATTTCCAGCCACCTGTGAGAAATGCATTCACACATTTTGAAATCGCATGGGCTGATAATCCAATCACCACAGCATAAACCAATGTTAAATTGTCGATATTACCTTGCATCACCACGGTTGCCATAGCTGCATGGACTTCAAAGAGTGATGCTAATAATGTCCCTAAAATTAAGCCTTTATCACCTAAAGCGAGATTTAATCCATAAACAAGTGCTTGGATCAAAGTAAGCGTGATGGCAATGATTGCCGCCTGTTTTAAGCTAAACATTCGACTATCAGTATTTTCTAACGGCACTGTTTCATTCGCCTCTACACGAAGCATTTCAGGTTCTGACTCTTTATTATGCTGTTGAGATGAGCCATAAATCAGATATAACGCAGTAAGGACCAATATCAAGATGCCGACGATACTTGGTATAACTAATATTTTAAACCAAGCAAAACTCACCCCAAGGACAATGATCAAAAGTTGAACCAATGTCGCAACACATGAAAAAAGTCCTGCCCCTGCATTACTTTTGGCACTGGCTTTTCCTGCTCGCACTTCCATGCCTAAGCTTGCGATTGTTGCTGTGCTCGACACAAAACCTGATGCCAAGGCCGATAAGATAATCGCTTTATCAGAAGATAGAAGCCGCTTGGCGATGTGCGCTAATGACTGCACCACCAAGATCAATATCAGTAATTTTAAAATCACATAGGGATTTAATACAGAACCCCAATAGGCCTGATTCGGCGTTAAAGGTAAGGCAATTAGGATCAATGCCAGTAAAAATACACCATCTCTTAACTCATAGTCTTTGATCCAATGTGCTGCAAAATGATGTAAGCCTTTTTTTCCAACTAATATGAGGGTCAACACCACAGCCAAACACGCAGCCAATGGAATATTAAATACACAAGCAGCGCCGATTAAATAGGTCATAACAAAAGCTAGTTCTGTGGTTGTGCCAATATCTTGTTTTTGCTGGCTTAATCCATAATAGCTAAACACACTGACGACAATTGCACCGATTACACCAACAGCTAAATGGATTAAAAAACACAATGCTCCAAACAGCGCACAAATGGTAAATGAGCGTAAACCGGCAAAGCTCTGTTCACTGTCCAAATTGTTGTTACGTTGACGCTCCAAACCGATGAGCAATCCACAGCCTAAAGCCGAAGCTAAAATAGTTAACAACGCTGGGAAGGATAATGTTTGTATGAGTATTTCCAAATTTAAGCCCTCCCATCAATACATTGTTTATTTTGGCAATATAAATAAAAAATAATATAAAAATTTAACGCTAAAATTTGAAAAATAAATATATAGATTGAACAACTTGAGAATTTTCAATCATGTTCAAAGTTTAGTCATACTTTAAATCATAAACAATTCCATGATAAATATCCTAGTGGACATCAAATATTTCTCATCTTTTAATTAAAAAAAATATTCGAAAATCTGACTTAAATTCGGACTTTTTTACCTTCATGTCTGTTTAAAGCACACATTAAGCCCAAATCACCATAATCGCCGCAATCACCACTAGGGCTAAACCCCAATGATCGGTTCTTGCGAGTTTTTCCTTAAAGAAATATGCAGAGATTAAGAGGCTAAATAAGATTTCGATTTGACCTAGGGTTTTAACAATCGCAACCGTTTGCATGCTCATAGCAGTAAACCAGCCCAAAGACGCTAGAAAGCTACAGACACTAACGCGAAAGGTCAGACCGACTCTATCCCACATGGCAATGAGCGTTTTACGGCTAAATAGACTGAGGTACAGCAGCATAATCACACATTGAAAGCCAATTACACTCAACAACACCCACGCCGCACGATGCAAAGTCGGTAAATCACTTAGCTCTAAACTGGCTTCACGAACCAATAAAGAGGTAATTGCAAAACTTAATCCACTACCTACACCGATGCATAACGTTGGCAGAGATAATTTTTGTCGTTGAGAACCTTTGCTTAAAAGAAAAATGGCAACACCACCAACCAAAACACCAATCCAACCAAATAAACTTAAATGTTCACTTAAGAAAATCACCCCAACAATGGCCGCAAATATCGCTTCACTTTTCGCTAAACCAACACCAATGGCATAATTCTTTTGTTTAAAAAGCAAGACCATTAAAATCGTCGCTAAAATTTGACTTAGTCCTGCAATCACCACATAGACCCAAAACATAGGTGTAAATGTGGTTACCTGACTCACAGGCTGTTGCTGGTACAACACGAACAAATAAATACAGGCAAATGGGAGCCCAAAAATAAACCGTGCAAGGGTGACACCATACACATCAACAGTGGTACTGAGTTGCTTTTGAAATGCATTGCGCCATGACTGCATAAAAGCAGCCATTAAAGTGAATAAGATCCAAACTGGAAACATAAGAAAGGTGGTTTAACGGTGGATGCCTCATCAATTTACGCTTTTATTGAATTGAATGCGACCCAACACGGCTAGATTATTCATTGAACTTGGTTATGGATTCATTGAAAAAATTTTATTTAAAAACCTCATATTAAGAATATGGTATTTATCAAAATTTAAGTTTTTATAAAAAAACGCAAAGGCATGTCACCTTTGCGTTTTGCTCTTTACCAATATAGTTAGTAACTTACATTAGATTTCTTTCATAAGTCATTTTTCACTCAGCTCTAAGTTATAAATTCCAGCGATTAAATTGAATCTCAAACCAAGCCTTTTACCTCTATTTCGATAACGCTCAGCAAGGATTTTGAAGGTTTTCAGGCTGCCAAATACATGCTCAATTCCGATTCTTCTTTTATTGATTTCATGATTATAGATTTTCAATTCAGGATCCAATTTACAGTGTCTTTTGGCTTTTAATGGCAACAGGCTATTTGGATACACTGTATAAATTCCCTGATAACCCTTATCCGCAAGGATAAATGCACCTGCAGGAATCTGATTCAAGTTACGTTTGAAGAGTTCGAAATCATGTACGGCACCACGACTCGTACATAAACTCA